>DATFUG010000001.1:0-6682 GCA_035261025.1 Steroidobacteraceae bacterium
GGCTCCGTGAACACGCCGCCGCCGCTGCTGATCGCCGACCGGAACTGCGGACCACACTGTGGCCAAACGGGGCCGAGCGCGACCCGATGCGTGACCATGCCTGGCTCGACTACGCCAGCTTCAGCGCTACAGCGGCCAGCCGGCTCGATTGGCTCACCCGACTTGCGCAGGACGGCATCGCCTTCCTGACCGGTGTCCCCGCGCGCGAGCGCGCGATCCTCGAGGCCTGCGCGCACATGGGCCGCGTTGCAGAGACCAACTACGGGCTACTGTTCGAAGTACGCTCGGTGGCACAGCCGGAAAACCTCGCCTTCTCCGATCACGGCCTGGGCCTGCACACCGACAATCCGTATCGCGAACCGGTACCGGGCTTCCAGGCCCTGCACGTGCTCGTCTCCTCGCCGGACGGGGGTGACAACCTGTTCGCCGATGGCTTTGCGATCGCGGAACACTTACGCGCGACGGAGCCGGGCGTGTTCTTGAGGCTGACGAGCACGCCGGTACCGTTTCACTACCGCTCGGCGGTGGCCGATCTCTACGCGGAGCGGCCACTGATCCAGCTCAGCGCCGACGGCCGCATCATCGCCGTGCACTACAACAACCGCTCGATCGCGCCACTGTCACCTGCAGGCGTGGACCTTGGCGCGTTTTACGCGGCGTACCGCCGTTTTGCGCGCCTGCTGCTCGAACCGCGCTTCCAGATGCGGCGGCGCCTCGGCGAAGGCGAACTCGTCGTCTTCGACAACCAGCGCACCCTGCACGGGCGCACTGCGTTTTCCTCGCAGCGCCACCCGCGCCACCTGCAAGGCTGCTACCTGACACGCGACAGCGTGTACAGCGAGATCGGCCTCCTGCGGCGCGGGCTGAGCGAGGAGGGACGGTGAGTGCCTTCGCGAAGATCGCGGCCTTGTACGGCCGGCGTGGTGGCGAGGTCTATTTCGGCGAGCAGGTCTCGATGCTCGAACACGGCCTGCAGGCCGCGTACTTTGCGCGCGAAGAGGGCGCGTCCCCTGCCCTGGTGCTGGCGGCATTGCTGCACGATGTCGGCCATCTCGTCGAGAGCGTCCCCGACGACATTGCCGACTGGCGCCACGATGCGCACCACGAGGAAGTGGGCCGGGCCTGGCTCGCACGCTACTTCGGCCCCGAGATCTCCGGGCCGGTCGGACTGCACGTCCCGGCGAAGCGTTACCTGTGTGCCACGGATCCGACGTATTTTGCCTGCCTGAGCAGCGCTTCGGTGCAGACCCTCAAGCTCCAGGGCGGTCCGATGTCGCCGGCCGAGGTCGCCGCTTTCGAGGCGATTCCACACCATCGCGAAGCCGTGGCGGTTCGACGCTGTGACGATCGCGGCAAGCTGGGCAACTTCCAGGCGCCCGGACTGGAGACCTACCGTGATCTGGTCCGTTCCTTCGAGATTCCCCAGACCGCGTAGGCCCCTTCCAGGACCCTACCTCCATTCGAAGGTCGCCACGGACTGCGCCGGCAGGGTGTAGTTGAAGAAGGTATTGTGCCAGCTCACCGCGAAGGGCCCCGCCGCCATCGAAGAGTTCAGCACGAACAGGACGATGGAGCCGTCGGGATTTTCGAACGCCACATTCTCGATCCCGCCACTGCCGGAATTGGTGGAATCAATGCGGTGCGCCCCGGGGACGACAAACTTCGCCAGGTGTCCGAGCGAATAATATTCGACGTTGTAGGTAATCGTAGCAGGAGAAGTGCTGGTATCGACGGTGACCACGCCGCGACAAGCCATGCAGCCGCCGTTGGTCGGACCGGAGTTCTGATCGAGAGCGAGATTCCACAGTGAAATGCTCCGTGCCCAGTTGCGGGTGGCGCCAATCAGCAGGTTGTGCGAGTTCCACACCAGATCGCCGGCGAAGCTCGAGCCCACCGTGCCGCTGCATTCCGTGAACCAGATGTCCTTGGCCGGATAAGCGCTCTTCACGGTGGACTGCGCGCTCACATCGCCGTTGTAGCAGTGGAATGCGGTGCCGGCCACGTAACGGGATGCCGCACTGGCGAGTACGGATTCGGCGTAGCCCGTATTGTCCCAGTTGTGCTCATATGCGAAGACTTTCACTGCACTCAGACCGGCGCTGTCCAGGGCGGGTCCGAGCTGGTTGGCGATGAAGTCGGCCGCATCGGTTTCCGCCAGGAATTCGCTCGGATAGGAGCTGGTTGAGTACAGGGGCTCGTTCTGCACTGAAATGGCGTAGACCGGGATTCCCGCCTGCTGGTAGGCCTGCAGGTAGAGGACGAAATACTGCGCCAGACTCGGGAAATAGGTTGGATCCATGCCTCCGCCGTTCATCGTCCCGCCGGTCTTCATCCACGCCGGCGGACTCCATGGCAGCGCCACCACCTTCGCCGCGGGATTGATCGCGAGCGCTTCCTGCAGCAGGGGGATGATGTACGGGCTGTCGTGGGCAATCGAGAAATTCGTGAGCAGAGGATCGGTTTGCCCGGCCGGAACATCGTCATAACTGTAGTTGCCGTTGACGGCGAAATCCGTGGCGCCCATCGGCTGGCGCAGAAAACTCAGGCCAATGCCAGCCGTCGGGCTGAACAGCTGCTGCATGAGCGTGGCGTGCTGCGCGCCATCCAGGTCGTTCCAGATGACCCAGGCCGCAGAATCGGTCAACGAAGCGCCGAAACCGTCGAGCACCTGGTACTGCGTGGTTTCAGTCACGGTGATGATTGGCGAGTTCTCACTCCCCCCCGTGCCAAAGCTCACCGCGGCTTGCGGCGCCAGGAGCCGGGTCCGGTCACCGGTGGTCACCACGGCCTGTGCGCTCGGCCCGGCCGCCATGAAGGTTTGGCCCGGGTTGCCGCCACCACCGCAGGCCCCCAGGCCGGCGATGCAGGTCAGGCAGAACATCTGCAGGGTCAGCTTCATGAACCGCACGTTGGGCCTCCTCGAGCATCCGTCCGGACGCCTAAAGTTTCGATTAAGGACCTTCGATCCTAGAACGTAACCGGGCTCTCCGGTATAAGTTCTCACTCATGGGACCAGGCAGCGGCCGCGGGTCCTTGCGGGATAGGTGTCCATGAAACTCCCCCATTGGATGTCGGTGTGTCTGCTGTCCCTGATGGGGCCGGCCCTCGGCGCCGTGCCGACGGGCAGCGATGCCCAGGCCTACCAGATTGGGCCCGTGCCCGACTGGGTGGAGCCGTTTGCTCTGCCCGTCAAGGGCGCGGAGACTCCTGTGGAGGCCGGAGCCGGCACACGTTTTGTGCTCGCCGACCGCCAAATCCGCGTCGATGGCCCGTCGGCGCACTACACCCGTTTTGTCGTACGCCTGATGAATCAGGCAGGCGTCGAGGCGCAGTCGCAACTCTCGGTTGACTTTGATCCGCAACAGGACCAGCTGATGGTTCATTCAGTCACCGTGCGTCGCGGCGACGATGTGATTGATGAGCTGCACAGCGCCCGGATCGAATTGCTGCGCCGTGAGGAGGGGCTCGAAAACGGGTTGCTCAATGGCACAGTGACCTTTCACCTTCTCATGAATGACGTCCGCGTCGGCGACACCATCGATTACAGCTATACGATCACTCATCGTGCGAGCGAATGGGGTGACCGGTTCTATGGGCGATACATCACGCGCTGGGACAGTCCGGTGGATTTTTCCCGTCTTCGTGTCCTGCTCCGCAGCCACGCTCCATTGCATATCCTGAACCACGACGGCACCGCTCCGACGCAGCGGACCCTCGCGGATTGGCGCAGCACGGAGTGGACCTGGAAGAACCTGCCCGCGATCGTGAGCGATGGGAGTACTCCGGACTGGTACGAGGTCCATCCGTCCATTGCGCTGTCGCAGTTTGCCAGTTGGCAGGAAATTCTGGAGGCGGCCAGATCCCTGTACGCGCTGCCCGTTGAACTGCCGCCCGAACTCAATGCACTGGTTGCGCGCCTCAAGGCCTCAGGCAGTTCTGACGCCGAGCGCGCGCTGGCAGCGGTGCGTTTCGTACAGGAAGAGATTCGGTACACCGGCCTCGAACAGGGCGAGGGTGCGTATCGGCCGCGGGCTCCGGAAGAAGTACTCAAGCGCCGCTATGGGGACTGCAAGGACAAGGCTCTGCTGGCCGTGACGCTGCTGCGCGCTCTCGGCATTGAGGCGGCGCCCGTGCTGGTCCACTCACGCCTGCGCGCCCATGTTCGCGATCGCCAGCCCAGCCCCGCCAATTTTGATCATGTGATTGTAAGAGTCCGGCTGGGCGAGGCCGTAGCCTGGATTGACGTGACATTGACCGCGCAAGGGGGTACGTGGGCCAGCGCCGTGCAGGCCGACTATGGTGCCGGACTGGTGCTGGCCCCCGGATTCACCGATTTGACCCCTATTGAGATCGCCCCGGCGCCGCTGCCGCTGATGGTTGCCAGCGCGATTTTTGATCTGGGCGGCGGCATTGATCATGAGGGCGCACTATCGGTATCCACGCTGTATCGCGGCGCCCAAGCCGAGCGCATGCGCCGGACCCTGCGCAACTCGACGGCGGAATCGCTGACCCGCGACTACCTGAATTACTACAAGACCCGGTACCCGACTATTCGCAGTGACGGACCTGTGCAGATCAAGGATGACCCGCTGGCCAATGAACTGACGATCAACGAGACCTATCGCATCGAGCGCCCGTTCGAAGACGGGGATGGCGGCAAGCGGGTGTTTGAGCTCCACGCGGAGAACATCACGGAGCAGCTGAAGGCGCCGCGCAATCCACTGCGCTCGACGCCCCTGGCGCTGGCATTTCCGACCCATGAGAGCGAGAAGATCGAGTTGCGGATGCCCGATGACTGGACGGTGACGGATGAGGTGGTCAACATCAGCGCACCCGGATTCCTCTACGACTCGCAGGTCAGCCACCAGGGCCGCACCATAGTTCTCGAGTATCACTACCGTACCCTGGACGACCAGATACCCGTGGCGCAGCTGGCGGAGTTTCTCAAACAACGCGAGAAGGCGCGCAGTGACACGTACTTTACGCTCTCCTACAAGCCCCCGACGCCCGCGGCGGACGAGGACCCGGCCCTCAAGGCGCTCAAGGATGCCCTTTGGAGTCACGATGCGAGCGAGGCGATGCAGGCGCTGACCACCCTGGCGCAACGCTGGCCCAACGCACTCAAGGATGAATCGGATGACAGGATCGGCCGCGTGGTCTACGAGGCGCCCCACGCCGGAGTAGGCCGTTACAAAATGCTCAAGGCCCTGCGGGACGCGCACTACGTCCGCCAGGATGAATCCGACCTGAGTTTCTGGTGGAGGGATCTGGGGCTGTTGCAGCTGGATCGCGGCGAGCCATCGGCTGCGATCACGACCCTGAAAGACGTCTCCGTGCCGTATTCGCTGGTGAGCATCCTGGCTGACAACCGCTTTGCGCCGGTCCGATCCGCGCTTGGTGCCTCCTTGGACGTCGACGCCGCCATCAGCCGGCAAATTGAAAGGGATCGTGCCACGGTGTCGAAGCACCCCGAGGAGATCGACCCCGTCGTCCAGCTGACGTATATGCTGATCTTCTCGCAGCGCTGCGCCGAAGCCCTCCAGCTGAGCGAGACGGCGATTGCGCGTGCCAACAGTCTTGGCGGCACCAAGGCCTACACCGACTACGACAAAACTTTTGTCTGGATACTCGACATCCGCAGTCTTGCGCTGTGGGGCCTGGGGCGATTCGATGAAGCGGTGGCGCAGTTGCAGGAAGCCAGTCATCGACCCGAAAACGGAGGTGACAACGTGAGCCAGGTCATCAACCTGGCAGGTCGATACAATGATCTCGGACGACCCAGGGAAGCGCGCGAGGCCCTGGCCGGATTGGGGCCGGCCGGTGCCAGCGGGTATGGGAAAATGCAGGTTGCGGTCGAACTGCTCAACAGCGCGGCGCAACTCGACGATACGGCAGAGGTCGAGCGGCAGCTGAAGTTTCTCAGCGAGCATCGCGCGGATTCCCTGAGCACCTACCAGCGTAGTCTCGTGAGTGCCAATCGGCTGGACGACGCCGCGCACTTGCTCGAGTCGCGGCTCGCAAATCCCGAGCAGCGAATTCCGGCGCTCATGGAGGTGCAGCATTACGCCCGGGAGCCGCTCCCGGTACACGCCGCCGAGCTTGAGAATCGTTGGCAGGCCATTATCCAACGGCCGGATGTTCAGGATTCCATCCTGAAGGTGGGAACGATCGGCTCGTATCACCTGGCGTCCGAGATCCATTGAATCGAGCGTCGCGACAGTGGGTTAAGCGACTCTAGTGAGAGTTGAGAGAAGTCCTGTAAGCGGCTGATTGTATTTATGTAAAATGGCGACGAGCACGCTGAAATTGGCGATCCCAGTGGCATGTAGGCTGTCGGGTGTTTACCCTACAGCGCATCCGGGGCTCCGCCGGATTGTGGGCGCAAATCGGATCAGTAATTGATGGACGGTTCGCGGGGGCTGGATATCCCAGCCGAACAATGGTCGCCGATCAGGAGTAGGCCTGCCATGTCAAGAGAAAAACTCGTCGCCAAGGAAGCGACTGTCGCTTCGAGCTACGCCGCCGACCTGGCGCGCAGCGCGCCCACCACGGAGCTGCTGCGCGAACTGGTCGCGCACCTGCGCCAGAATCGCACGCTGTTGCGCGAGGAATGGGTGGCGCGAATTTCCGAGGCACGCCTGCTCACGGCGATGACCAAGGAAGAAATATTCAACGAAGCGAC
>DATFUG010000002.1:0-21505 GCA_035261025.1 Steroidobacteraceae bacterium
ACCGATCCGAAGCTGCGCGGTGCGCCGCATGGGCATGCGGTGAACATCCGGGAAGTGCGGCTCGCGGCCGGCGCGGAATTCATCGTCATGATCTGCGGGGACATCATGACGATGCCCGGGCTCCCATCGGCGCCGGCGGCCTGCGCGATCGACCTGGATGCGCAGGGCAACATTGTCGGCATGTTCTAGGAGACTCCGGAAGCGGCTCCGGACGCCCCGCGCGTTCTCAACGCAGCTTAGCAATCCAGGTTGCGTACGGCGGCAGGCTCAGCCCCTGCGCGGTACTGGCGCGGCGCAGTTCCGGCGCATCGGTGAGGAGCGTCCTAACGGCGGATGACGCTGCGCCGCTGCCGGACAGGTCTAGCGAAATTTTCTGCGGCTGCGCCGTGAAATTCATCGCTACGATGACGGCCTCGCCCGAATCCGTCCGGCGTAGGTACGACAGAACATGCGTATTGCTGCGATCCAGCATTGTGATCGCACCGTCACGCAGGGCGGGCTGAGTTCGGCGCAACGCGATCAGCTCTCGGTACCAGCGCAGCGCCGATTGGGAATCACTCGATTCGGTCTCGACATTGATCTTGCGATGGCTTGACGGGATGGGCAGCCAGGTCATCGCCGCGGAACTAAAATCTGCCTGCGGCCCGGCGTCCCACTGCATCGGCGTACGTTCGCCATCGCGCCCTTTCTCCTTCGGCCAGCCGGTGATGCCAATGGGATCCTTGACGTCTTCGCGCCGGGTCGGCGTCGTCGTAATCATGTCGAGCTCTTCGCCGTAGTACATGAGCGCGGTGGCCCGGCTGGTGAGAAGTAGGGTCGCCAAGATCTTGCTGATCCTGGCATCGTGAACCCCGTCGCCATAGCGGTTGACCGAACGAACGTTGTCGTGATTGTCGAAGACGAACAGGGGCTGTCCGCCATGCGGGAGGTTCTGCGCCTCCTCGATGCGGCCGCGGAAGGCCACCACGTCCAATTTGTCGTGATCGCCGTGAAATCCAAACGCCATGTCCATCGGCAGCTGCAACTCGTCCTGCTTTGCGCCGCCGTACCACGCGTCCAGGCTTTGGGTATCCGGTAGATAGACTTCCCCGATCAGTGCCCTGTCATCGGGATACGAATCGACGAGTGCGCGCAAACGCCGGAGCAGGTCGTGGACCTCGGGCAGGCCAGTCACGAGTGATTCGTCCAGACGCGGATCGCCCTGCGCGTTCGTGCCGCCGAGCTCGCGGGCGTCGTGCAGTCCGGGGTCCTCGAACAATGTGGTGATCGCGTCCAGCCGGAAGCCCGCGACGCCCCGATCCAGCCAGAACCTGATGGAGCCGAACATGGCTTTCTCGACGGCTGGGTTGCGCCAGTTCAGGTCGGGTTGCTGCTTGTAGAAGAAGTGGTAGTAGTACTGGTGTACGGCGGGGACCCACTCCCATGCGGAGCCGCCGAAGAGGGAGATCCAGTTGTTGGGGGGCAACCGGCCTTCGTGGGCCCCCGGGCCGGCGCCCGGTTTCCCGTCGCTCCACACGTACCAGTCGTGCTTCGGATCGGTGCGCGAGCTTGCGGCCGCCATGAACCACCGGTGGCGATCGGACGTATGGTTCAGCACCATATCGAGCACAACCCGGATGTGCTTGGGGCGCGCCTGATCGATCAGGCGGTCCATGTCGGCAAGCGTACCGTATTGAGGATCAACGGCCTCGTAATCGGCGATGTCGTAGCCGAAGTCGACTTGGGGTGAGGGGTACATCGGCGAAATCCAGATCGCATCGACGCCAAGATCGGACAAATACCCGAGGCGCGATTCGATGCCTTTGAGATCACCTATCCCGTCCGCATTGGAATCCTGGAACGAGCGCGGATAGATCTCGTATATCACCGCGTGCTTCCACCAGGGATCGGCAGCGCGGGCCGCGGGCGCGAGAAAAAGGATCAGCAGAGCCGGCGCGATGAATTTTGTCATGTGCCAAAGCGTATCAGAGTCGGCGCCCGGACCGCTGCCAAAGTGCGTAGGAGGGGCTCGGTCCTGGCCTTAAGGCAGTTGGGAGCCGATTGTCCCGCGGTTGCACTTCGGACTGGCAAGCAGTCCCTGGAATCAACTGCATCGAACATCGACTCGCAGGCCGGTTACGCCCCGAGCCCGCAGTGACCCGCCAAGGCGGCGGGCACTGCGGGCCATCCCACCGCTCAATGATGCGGGGAGTCCACCAGCCGGATGTACGGCCTGGGTGCCTGCCAACCGGCAGGAAACATGCGGTGCGCCTCTTCATCCGCGACCGATGGCACGATGATGACCTTCTCGCCGGGGCGCCAGTTGGCCGGCGTGGCCACCTTGAACTCCGCGGTGAGCTGGCAGGCATCCAGCACACGCAGCAGCTCGTCGAAATTGCGGCCGGTGCTCATCGGATAGGTCAGCATCAGCTTGATCTTGCGATCAGGTCCGATCAGAAATACCGAGCGCACCGTCGCGTTATCCTGCGCGGTGCGCGACTTCGCATCGCCGCTGGCGTTCGGGTGGATCATGTCATAGAGCTTTGCGACCACCAGATTAGTGTCGCCGATCAACGGATAGTTTAGAGCCGTGCCCTGGGTTTCCTCGATATCGCGCGCCCAGCGGCGATGGTCGTCAACAGAGTCGACGCTCAGGCCGATGATCCTGCAGCCGCGCTTCATGAATTCCGGCTGCAGCCGCGCCAGGTAGCCGAGCTCCGTCGTGCACACCGGAGTGAAGTCCTTCGGGTGCGAAAACAGCATCACCCACTGATTGCCCATCCACTGGTAGAAATGAATGGGGCCGTCGGTCGTGTCGGCGCGGAAATCCGGCGCCTCATCACCTAGTCGAAGCGGCATAACTCCTCCTTCGCCGACGCCGGGGGACGCAGCAGCGCATGAGGGGCCCAAATCGGCAGATATCGGCGTCGGCAAGGCGATCCGCCGCAGGCACCGTACCAAAACGCGGCCGATTATACTCCTCGGCGAGGCGCCCGGCGCTCCTCAGGGGACCAGCACGATCTTGCCCACGTGACGTTTTTGCAGGAACATCTGTTGCGCCGCGACGATGTCGCGCAATGCGAAGCTCGCGCTGACGAGCGGCCGGATCTCGGCACGCTCAATATACCCGATGAGCTGGTTGAACAGCTCCGGTCCAGGAACGGTGCAGCCGTACAGGCTCAGGTCTTTAAGATAAACGGTGCGCAGATCCAGCTCCACGATCGCGCCCGCAATGGCGCCCGCGACGGCATAACGGCCGCCACGGCGCAGGATCTGCAGCAGCTGCGGAAATTGTGCGCCGCCCACGCAATCGATGACGACCTCGACGGAGGCGCGCCCGAGGAGCGAGGGGAGGTCGGCGTCGCGGGCGAGGACGCCTTCTGCGCCCAGCTCGCGCAGCTGCGCCTCTTTTCCGGGGCTTGAAATGGCGAACATTCGCGCCCCGCGGCGCCGACCGAGCTGGACAGCCGCCGAGCCCACGCCGCCCGACGCGCCGGTGACCACGACGGTGTCCGCCGGGCCGACGGCAGCGCGCGACAGCATGTGCTCGGCAGCCAGATAGGAGCACGGAAAACTGGCGAGTTCGATATCCGAGAGCGTGCTTCGAGTCGGGCAGGCGTTGGCCGCCGGCACGGCGGCGAACTGGGCGAAGGCGCCGTCCCGCTCGGCGCCGAAGTAGCCGGCGTCCGCACCATCCGCGCGCTGGCCGCGCAGGATGGGATCGATCAAGACCCGCTCCCCGATCCTGCTCGCCGCGACACCGGCGCCCACCGCTGCAATATGGCCACAGCCATCCGCACCCTGGATGCGCGGAAACCGGAAGGCAGCTCCGGTCCAGCCCCCGTCCGCCAGTGGTTGCGCGGCTCCGCTCGCTGGGGCCGCGCTGCTTCGCTCCGCGGCGCGCGAGTACCAGCCGATGCGGGTGTTGATGTCGGTGTTGTTGACCGCGGCCGCCGCAATGCGCACCAGCACCTCACCGGTCCCCGGCACCGGGACTGGAACGGTGCGCACTTCGAGCTGGTCGAAGTCGCCGTGACCCTTGAGCACCACGGCCAGCATCGTTTCGGACAGCGGCGGGCCTGGCGCTGCGGCGCTCACGCGCGCTTCACTCCCACTGAGCTTTGCGATATCCCTCGTCCGGGATGTGGTAATAATCGCCTTGATCGGCGCAGAAGATGTGCCCCTCGATCTTAAGACCGGTCGGCCCATCGAGCGTACCGGCGGTGATCGAGATCTGCTCCCCGCCATCTGCGCGCCAGAACAGCGTCGAGCCGCACTTGGCGCAGAAACCCCGCTCGGCCTGCGAGGAGGCCCGGTACCAGCGCAACGGCGCGGCGCGGATCAGCTTGAAATCCCGCCGCTGCGCGTTGGTCGCTGCCATGAAGTGGCCGGTCTGCTTGCGGCATTGCGTGCAATGGCAGGCGATGACGTCACGGAGCAGTCCGTGCACTTCATAGACGCACTCACCGCACAGGCAGCTGCCACGGTAGCGGGCCACGCTCACAATGCACCTCCAGCCAACCGACGCGCGCCGCGCGATCGTACAGCGGGAGCGAGAGTGCCGGCAAACAGCCATGCCAGCTGCTCCATCATCGTGGCACCCAGCTCCTCGACGCTGGCAATCGTCACGGCGCGCCGGTAGAAGTCGCCGACCTCGTGGCCGATGCCGATGGCGAGCAGCTCGACTTCCGAGCGCCGCTCGATCCATCTCACCACGTTGCGCAGATGCTGGTCGAGATAGCTGCCTGGATTGGCGGACAGGGTCGCTTCGTCCAGCGGCACGCCATCCGAAATGACCATCAGGATGCGCCGCGCCTCGGCGCGGCGCATCAGGCGCTCGTGCGCCCACAGCAGCGCTTCGCCGTCGATGTTTTCCTTCAGCAGTTCCTCGCGCAGCATGAGCCCGAGACTCTCACGGGCGCGCCGCCAGGGGGCGTCGGCCGACTTGTAAATGATGTGCCGCAGGTCACTCAAGCGCCCGGGATTGGCGCTCGCGCCGGTTCGCAGCCAGTCCGCGCGCGATTGGCCGCCCTGCCAGGCCCGGGTGGTGAAGCCGAGGATCTCCACCTTGACACCGCACCGTTCCAGCGTGCGGGCCAGCACATCCGCGCACACGGCCGCCAGCATGATGGGCCGGCCCCGCATCGATCCGGAGTTGTCGAGCAGCAGCGTGACGACGGTGTCCTTGAAGTCCGTTTCCTGCTCCTCCTTGAAGGACAGCGGGGCCAGCGGTTCGACGATAACGCGGGTCAGTCGCGCCGCATCGAGCACCCCCTCTTCGAGGTCGAAGTGCCAGCGCCGCAGCTGCTGGGCGCGCAGCAGCCGTTCGAGGCGGTGGGCGAGGCGCGCCACGGCGCCCTGCAGATTGCGGGCCTCGAGGTTCAGCTGGGCGCGCAGCCGCTCCAGCTCGGCCCTGTCACACAGGCTCGCAGCGTCCACGACCTCGTCGTGTGCCCGGGTAAAGATGTGGTAGTGGCGATTCGGGTTGTCGGAGTCGTCATGGAGCGGTGTGCGCGCCAGGCGCTCGCCGTTGTCTTTCTGCTCCGTGCCCGGCTGCGCTTCCTGGCCCTGGCTGGACGGCAACTCGACCGGCGGTTTGGGCGCGATGGAGGACTCGTCCTGCTCGAGGTCACCTTGCTGGCGCTTGACGCGCAGGCCACCGTCGCTGTCCGGTGCCGGCGCCGATGCGGTGTCCCTGGAGCGCTGCGCGGCCGCGGCGGCTTGCTGCTGACGCTGCGCACGGGAGCCAATCTCGGAGCCCAGGTCCAGATCACGCACCAGCGCGTGCAGCAGCAGGGCGAAGCGAGTCTGGTCATGCGCGGCGGAGGTCAGCTGGGCGAGGTGCGCTCCGGTACGGGCTTCGATCTCGGATTGCCAGCGCGACATCAGCGCTGCGGATGCTGCGGGCGGCGCCATTCCGGTGAGCCGCTCCCGGAACAGCAGTGCCAGTGCGTGCACCTTGCCGGAAGAGCGCGCCAGATGGGCGCCCAAGGCGCCGTTGCGTTCCAGCTCATCGATGAGTGCCGCCTCGAGGTTGTGCGCTACGCCGGTCATGGCCAACGCGCCGAGGGACTGGCAGCGCATGTCCTCCAATACATCGTAGAGTTCCCGCGCGCGCGAACCGGCGGGGCGAAAGCGGGCGTGGACGGACTCATCGAAATACGCCCGCCGCAGCGCCAGCCGGTCGGCACGGCCGCGCGCGCAGGCCACGTTGCCGGCCGTAAGGGGCGCAGGAATCGGAGGCAGGAGCAGGGTGCCTGCGGGCGCGCTCGCTCCGGGAGCAGCGCAAGAAATCTTCAGCCCCCGCTCGCCCGCGAGGGCGCGCGTGGCCTGGATCAGCACGCTCTCGAAGCGCTGCTCGAGCGTAGCGCGCCCCTGGGGTGGCCGCGGATTCATACGACCTTCAGGCTGGTCACCGCCTCGGGCAACTCAGTGCCGAAGGCGCGCTGGAAAAACTCAGCGACGGCGGGTCGCTCGAGTTCGTCACACTTGTTGAGGAAGCTGACGCGGAAGGCGAGCCCGATGTCCGCGAAGATCGCGGCATTTTCCGCCCAGGTGATGACGGTGCGCGGACTCATCACCGTGGAGATGTCGCCGTTCATGAAGGCGTTGCGCGTCATATCGGCCACGCGCACCATCGCCATGATCGTGCGCCGGCCCTCCGCGTGGTCATAGTGCGGTGCCTTGCTGAGCACGATCGCCGCCTCCTTGTCGTGCTCCAGGTAGTTGAGCGTCGTGACGATCGACCACCGATCCATCTGGCCCTGGTTGATCTGCTGGGTGCCGTGATAGAGGCCGCTGGCATCGCCCAGCCCGATGGTGTTGCTGGTGGCGAACAGCCGGAAGAACGGATGGGGGCTGATGACGCGGTTCTGGTCGAGGAGCGTGAGCTTGCCGCTCGCCTCCAGCACGCGCTGGATGACGAACATGACATCCGGCCGCCCCGCATCGTACTCATCGAAACTCAGGGCGATGGGTCGCTGGATGGCCCAGGGGAGCAGGCCCTCGCGGAACTCGGTGACCTGATGGTCGTTGCGCACGACGATGGCATCCCGGCCCACCAGATCAATGCGGCTGACGTGGCCGTCGAGGTTGATCCGCACCAGCGGCCAGTTCAGGCGCGCCGCGACCTGCTCGATGTGGGTGGATTTTCCGGTGCCGTGGTAGCCCTGCACCATGACGCGCCGGTTGAAGGCGAAGCCGGCGAGGAGGGCGAGCGTGGTATCCGGGTCGAAGCAGTAGCCCGGATCGATGTCCGGGACGTACTCGCTGCGCGTGCTGAAGGCCGGCACCCGCATGTCGTTCGGCACGCCAAAGTCGCGCGCGGACATCTGGGTGTCGGGCGCCGTGCCCGGCAGTTCGTCGGCTGTGCTCATGAGTGCGTGGCCGCCGGCCCCAGGTGTATCCACGCTGATTTGGTCTGTGTATAGCCCAGCAGGCTCTCCAGGCATTTGTCCCGCCCTTGCCCGGATTGCTTGTAGCCGCCGAAGGGCTGCGTCATGTCCCCGTGACCGAAGCAGTTCACCCAGATCACGCCGGCCTCCAGATCGCGAATGGCGGTGTGGGCCTGGCGCAGATCGCGCGTCCAGACGGAGGCGGCCAGGCCATAGATCGAATCGTTGGCGATCGCCACCGCCTCGTCCAGTCCGTCGACCTCGATCGCCGCGGCCACCGGGCCGAAGATTTCCTCACGCGCGATCGTCATCTGGTTGTTCACGCCTGAAAAGAACGTGGGATTCACGTAGCAGCCGGGCAGGGCCGGCGCGTCGCCCCCGAATTCCAGCCTGGCGCCCTCACTCTTTCCCTTGCCGATGTAGTCCAGGACCCGCGTGCGCTGCTTGGCCGTCACGAGCGGACCGAGATTCGTCTCCGGATCGAGCGGGTCCCCCGCGCGGTAGGCACTACGCCCCCGTTCGATGAAGCGGGCAACGAAATCGCCCGCGATGCGCTTGTCGATGAGCAGGCGCGAGCCCGCGTTGCAGACCTCGCCCATGTTGCCGAAGATGCCGTTGATGGCGTAGCTGACGGCGCGGTCCAGATCGTCCAGATCCGCCAGGAATATCTGCGGCGACTTGCCGCCGCATTCAAGGCTGACGCGCTTCATATTGGACTGGCCGGCGTAGACGAGCATCTGCCGCCCGATGACCGTCGAGCCGGTAAAGGCGATCTTGGCGACGTCGTTGTGCAGGGCAAGGGCCGCGCCCGCCACGTTGCCGATGCCGTTCACGACGTTGAACACACCGGGCGGCCCGCCCGCCTCGACGAACAGCTGCGCCAGAAGGAGTCCTGACAGCGGGGATTGCTCGGCGGGCTTCAGTACCACGGAATTGCCGGCGGCCAGGGCAGGGGCGACCTTCCACGCCGCCATCAGCAGCGGATAGTTCCAGGGCACGATGCAGCCGACCACTCCGAGCGGTTCGCGCAGGATGTAATGGAAGGCATCGGAGGCGGTCGCGGTCACCGCGCCGTCGATCTTGTCGCAGAGCTCCGCGAAGTAGCTGAAGGTCTGCACGGTTTGCGGAACATCGATGCTGAGCATGTCCCGGATCGGCTTGCCCATCGCCAGGCTGTCGAGGAGCGAGAAGTGCTCGCCATTCGCCTCGATGAGTCCGGCCAGGCGCGACAGGACCGCCAGCCGGTCGCGCGGCGCCATGCGGCGCCACACCCCACTGCTGAACGTACGGCGGCCCGAAGCCACTGCGCGGTCGATCTCGGCCGCGCCGGCGGCGGCGACCTCGCACAACGGCGCCCCGGTCGCCGGATTGGTGACGGTGAAGCGCGCGGCGCCTGCGGGCACGTGATCGCCATCGATGAAGTGGCCCGTCGCAAAACGCAGCGCCCTGGCGCGCTGCTGCCACTCGGCCAACTTGAGCGGATCGGACATGGTGCAACCTCGGCTACGTGTGGTGCAGATGATATGACGAACCCGGTGAGGTTCACGACCACGAGCCGGGACGCTGGATCATAAAGACTTGCCGGCTGGTAGATTATCTTTGCTGCGCCTTCTGGCAGACTATGCGAGGCTAGGCAGCTTCGCGGGCGGTGCTCCTTGAGAAGCTGCCGGGCACCGCGCCGGAGAACCCAAAGTGTCTGAAGGCCCTACTGTCACACGGCGCCCGTCCGGGCGGGACGCCCGGCGCGCCGAGCGCGCGGCGCCCCTGCCGGACCACCTGCGGCCGGTGCGGCCGGGCATGACCAGCGGCCGCTACCAGCCGCTGAGCCCGCACGATATCGAGCAGATCCATACCACGGCATTGCGCCTGCTCGCCGAGGTGGGCCTCGCCGACGCGACGGAATCGGGTGTGGAGATCATGACCCGGGCCGGCTGCCAGTTGAGCGCCCAGGGTCGGTTGCTGTTTCCACGCTCGCTGGTCGAAGACACCCTGGCCAGGGCGGCGCGCAACTTCGTGCTGCACGCGCAGGATCCGCGTTTCGATCTGGAGCCCTCCGGCAAGCGCGCCTACTTTGGCACTGCGGGCGCGGCGGTCAACATCGTGGATGCGCACGGGGTGTATCGCGAATCCACAATCCAGGACCTGTACGACATCGGGCGCGTCGTCGATGTGCTGGAGCATATTCATTTTTTCCAGCGCGCCGTGGTCCCGCGCGATATACCCGATCCCTTCGAGATGGATTTCAACACCTGTTACGCCTCGGTCTCGAGCACCACCAAGCACGTGGGGTCCAGCTGGGTGCAGCCCGAGCACGTCACGGCCTCGCTGGAGATGCTGCACCTGATTGCCGGCGGCGAGCGGCAGTGGCGCGAACGACCGTTCGTCAGCCAGTCGAACTGCTTCGTGGTGCCGCCGATGAAATTCGCCGCCGACGCCTGCCGCTGCCTGGAGGTCGCGGTGCGGGGCGGCATGCCCGTGCTGCTGCTGTCGGCTGGGCAGGCCGGGGCAACGGCGCCCGCGGCGCTCGCCGGCGCGCTCGCCCAGGAAGTCGCCGAAGTGCTCGCCGGGCTCGTCTACGTCAATGCCATCAAGGCGGGGCATCCGGCGATCTTCGGTACCTGGTGCTTCGTATCGGACCTGCGCACCGGGGCCATGTCGGGCGGGAGCCCTGAGCAGGCGTTGTTGTCATCAGCCGCCGGGCAAATGGCCAACTTCTACAACCTGACCGGCGGAACGGCCTCGGGGATGACGGATTCAAAAGTCGCCGACGGCCAGTCGGGCGCGGAGAAGGCGCTCAATCACGCGCTGGTCGGCAATTCCGGCGCCAATCTCATCTATGAATCGGCCGGCATGCATGCGAGCCTGCTCGGATACTCGCTGGAGAGCCTGATCATCGACAATGACATCATCGGGGCGGCCCAGCGCACCATCAAGGGCATCGAAGTAAACGAGGAGCGCCTGTCCTTCGAGACCATCAAGGACGTGTGCCTCAACGGACCCGGGCACTTCCTGGGAAGCGACCAGACCCTGCAGCTGATGCAGACGGAGTACCTGTATCCCGGGATCGCGGACCGGCGCAGCCCGAACGACTGGGCCGAACGCGGCTCGCTCGATGTGCTGCAGCGGGCGGCTGAGCGGGTCCGGGAGATCCTTTCAAGCCACTATCCGCACCACGTACCGGATGCCGTGGATGCTGCCATTCGCGCCCGTTACCCCGTGCGCCTGGAGCGGGCCGGCATGAAGCCGGGGCCCCGGAGCCAGTCAGGCGGGCCGAGCGCGCCGGCCGCGCCGGCCGCTGCTGCGCAGCAGGTACGCGTTTAAGCTCGCATGTCCCTGCCCAGCCGCGCCAGCGTCGTCATCGTCGGCGGAGGCATCGCCGGCTGTTCCATCGCCTATCACCTGACGAAGATCGGGCTGACCGACGTGGTGCTGCTCGAGCGCCGGCAGCTGACCTGCGGCACGACCTGGCACGCGGCCGGCCTCGTGGGCCAGCTGCGCGCGACACGCAATCTCACCGAGCTCGCCAAGTACACGGCGGAGCTCTTTACCTCTCTGGAGGCCGAGACCGGGCAGGCGACTGGCTTCAAGCAGAACGGTTCGATCAGCGTCGCCAAGACGGCCGCGCGCTTCGAGGAGCTGAAGCGTGGCGCGTCCATGGGCAAGACCTTTGGGCTCGAGATCGAGGTGCTGCCGAAGGGAGCGATCCGCGAGCGCTGGCCGTTGCTCGAGACCGCGGACCTGGTCGGCGGCATCTATATCCGCAAGGACGGTCAGACCAATCCGATTGACACGGCGCAGGCCTTCGCGCGGGGCGCGAAGCAGCGCGGCGCGCGCATCTTCGAGCACACGGCGGTCAGCCGAATCCGTGTCGAGCGAGGCCGGGCCATCGGCGTCGAGACGGAAGCCGGATTCATCGCGGCCGACACGGTCGTGCTCTGTGCCGGCATGTGGTCGCACGCCCTCGGGCGCGAGTGTGGGGTGGCGGTGCCCCTGCACGCGGCAGAACACTTTTATATCGTGACCGAGCCGATTAAAGGATTGCCGGGGAACCTGCCGGTGCTGCGCGTCTACGACGAATGTGCCTATTACAAGGAGGACGCGGGCAAGCTCCTGGTCGGCTGCTTCGAGCCGGTGGCGAAACCCTGGGGCATGAAGGGGATCCCCGAGAGCTTCTGCTTCGACACGCTCCCCGAAGACTACGAGCATTTCGAGCCGATTCTCAACGCCGCCGTGCAGCGCGTACCGGCGCTCGCCAACGCGGGGATCCAGCTGTTCTTCAATGGACCGGAGAGCTTCACCCCCGATGACCGCTTTTATATCGGCGAAGCACCCGAGGTCCGCGACCTGTTCGTGGCCGCGGGGTTCAATTCGACCGGGATCGCTTCCAGCGGCGGTGCCGGAAAGGTAGTGGCGCAGTGGATACTCGACCGGCGGCCCCCGATGGATCTGGCGGATGTGGATATCCGCCGGGTCCAGCCGTTCCAGTCCAACCGACGCTACCTGCGCGATCGCACCGTCGAGACCTTAGGGCTGCTCTATGCCATGCACTGGCCCTACTACCAGTATCAGAGCGCGCGCGGCGCGCGGCGCAGCGCGCTGCACGATCGGTTGGTGGCCGCTGGCGCCTGTATGGGGGAGACCGCCGGCTGGGAACGTCCCAACTGGTTTGCGGCGCCCGGTTCCCATCCGCACTACGAATATTCCTACGGCCGGCAGAACTGGTTTGCCGCCTGCGCTGATGAATGCCGCGCCGTGAGCGAGGCGGTGGCGCTCTTTGATCAGGCCAGCTTCGCGAAATTCCTGGTGCAGGGTGTGGACGCCGGCGCAGTGCTCAATCGACTCTCGACAGCGAACGTTGAGGTTCAAGTGGGCCGTATCGTCTACACGCAGTGGCTCAATGAGCGCGGTGGAATCGAGGCGGATCTGACCATCACGCGCCTCACCGAGCACGAATTCCTGGTGGTGACCTCGGCCATCTGCCAGACCCGCGATCTGGCCTGGCTCCGCCGCCATCTCGTTGCCCATGCGGACGCACGCTGCACGGTGACCGACGTCACCGCCGGGGTGGCGATGCTGGGCGTCATGGGCCCCAACAGCCGCGCGCTGCTCGAGGGACTGTCCGGAGCGGACCTGTCCAACGCGGCGCATCCCTTCGGCCAGTCGCGCGAGATCGAGATTGGCTACGCCCGCGTGCGCGCCAGCCGCATCACCTACATCGGCGAACTGGGCTGGGAGCTCTACATCCCCGGGGAACAGGTGCTGGATGTGTACGAGCGCGTGATTGAGGCGGGTGCGGCCTTCGGCCTGCGGCATGCCGGTTATCACGCGATGGCCGCCTGCCGGGTGGAGAAGGGCTATCGGCACTGGAGTCACGACATCGGTGATGAGGACACGCCGCTTGAAGCGGGACTCGGCTTCACGGTGGCCTGGGACAAGCCCGGCGGATTTCAGGGCCGCGAAGCGCTGCTGGCGCAGCGCGCTCGCGGCACACCACCTAAGCGCCTGGTGCAGGTGATGCTGGTGGACGCGAGCGAATCGGCGCCACTCCTGTATCACGAGGAACCCATCCTGCGGGATGGGAAGATCGTCGGCTCGATCAAGTCGGGCGCCTGGGGGCATCGGCTCGGGCGCTCGATCGGCATGGGCTACGTCAGCTGCGATGAGGGCGCCGCGCCGCAGTGGTTGGAGGCGGGGCGCTGGCAGGTCGAGGTGGCCGGTGTGCCGCACGAGGCGCGGGTGCAATTGCGGCCCTGGTATGACCCGGCGGGCGAGCGCATCAAGAGCTGAGCATATAGAGAGTGAGATCTCACGCTCAGGTGGTCGTGATCGGTGGTGGCGCGGTGGGCTGCAGCGCGCTGTATCACCTCACGCAGCTTGGCATCAGCGATGCGGTCCTGCTCGAGCGCGATGAGCTGACCGCCGGGTCAACCTGGCACGCCGCCGGCAATTGCCCGAATTTCTCGACCTCCTGGAACCTGATCAAGCTGCAACGCCACAGCACCCGGCTCTATGCGCAGCTTGCACAGCGTGTCGGCTACGAGATCAACTACCACGTCACGGGGAGCCTCCGGCTGGCGCACAGCAGCGATCGCGTCGATGAATTTCGCCACGTCGTGTCCCAGGCGCGCGCCCAGGGGATTGAATTCGAGCTGCTAAGCCCGGAGCAGATCCGCGCCCGCCATCCCTTCATTGCCACCGAGGGCATTCGCGCCGGCCTCTACGACCCTCACGACGGGGACATCGACCCGGCGCAGCTGACGCAGGCGCTCGCCAAGGGTGCGCGCGACGGCGGCGCCCAGATCCATCGTCAGACGCGCGTCACCGCGCTGGAGCGTACCTCCTCCGGCGAGTGGCGCGTCACGACCAATCGCGGCGTCATCGTGGCGCAATCGGTGATCAATGCCGCCGGATACCGGGGCGGGGAGGTGGCAGCGATGGTGGGCGAGTACCTGCCTATCGTCACGCTCTCGCACCAGTACCTGATCACCGAGGACATTCCGGAGCTGGTGGCGCGCGGCGCGGCACGGCTGCCGCTGCTGCGCGATCCGGACGTCAGCTACTACATGCGCCAGGAGCGGCACGGCCTGATTCTCGGACCCTATGAAAGGCAGGGCAGGGCCCACTGGCTGGAGGGCATACCCGAAGAGTTCGCGCACCAGTTGTTCGATGATGACATCGGCCGCCTCGAAGACTATATCGAGGACGCCTGCGCCCGCGTGCCGATACTCGGCTCGGTGGGCGTGAAGTCCGTCATCAATGGGCCCATTCCCTATGCGCCTGATGGCAACCCCCTGATCGGCCCTGCTCCGGGCCTGCCCGGGCTATACCATTGCTGCGCATTCACCTTTGGCATCGCGCAGGCGGGCGGTGCCGGCAAGATCATCGCAGAGTGGGTCGCGCTCGGGCAGCCTGAATGGGACATGTGGCCGCTGGATTCGCGCCGCTACCTCGCCTACGCCAACAGGGCCTTCACCCTGGCGAAGGCGCTCGAGACCTACCAGGACGAATACGGTATCGGCTATCCGGCCGAGGAGCGGGCCGCCGGGCGCCCCGCCAAGACCTCTCCGGTCTACACACGGCTCAAGGCCAAGGGCGCGCGCTTTGGAGCGCGCGGCGGCTGGGAACGCGCGGTGTACTTCCCTGAAGGCGGCGATTCCACGGCCGCCCCCGAGTTGTCGTTTCGCCGGCCGCGGTGGCACACGGCCGTCGCGCGTGAGTGCGCCGCCGTGCAGCAGCGGGTGGCGGTGCTGGACCTGCCGGGCTTTACGAAGTTCGAGGTGTCGGGGCCCGGTGCAAAGGCCTGGCTCGATCACATGGTGGCGGGTACGGTGCCACGACCGGGACGCACCGCACTCAATTATTTCTGCTCGCCCAGTGGCGGCATCGTCACCGAGATGACGCTCACGGCTTTCGAGCCTGACCGTTATTGGCTCATCAGTGCCGCGGCCGGTGAACGGCACGACGAGCACTGGCTGCGCGCGCATCTGCCCGTAAGCGACGCGGTGCGCATCGAGAACCAGTCGGCGCGTTTCGGCACGCTGATCGTCGTGGGTCCGAAGTCGCGCGCGCTGCTGTCCTTGCTGACTTCCGCGGACCTCGGCAACGAGGCTTTTCCGTGGCTGGCGATGCGGACGATCGATATCGGCTACACGCAGGCCATCGCGCTGCGCGTCAACTATGTGGGCGAGCTGGGCTGGGAACTGCACCTGCCGGTCGAACACCTGCTGTCGGTGTACGAGCTGCTGTGGGCAGCGGGCGAGCGCTTCGGTATCAGCGACTACGGCCTGTACGCAATGGACAGCCTGAGGCTGGAGAAGTGCTATCGCGCGTGGAAGGGGGACCTGACGACCGAATACACCCCGTTTATGGCCTCCCTCGATCGCTTCGTGAAACTTGACAAGGCCGGCGGCTTCATCGGCCAGGAGGCGCTCCGGCGCGAAGCGGCGAGCGGGCCGCGCGAGCGCTTCGTGCCCCTCATCGTGGCGGCAGAGGACGCCGATGCACCGGCCGTGTCCATCGTTTACCAGGGCGAGCAGAGCGTCGGTCTGGTGACCTCGGGCGGTTTCGGCTACAGGCTGAATCAGAGCATCGCCCTAGCCTACGTACGCACCGATCTTGCGATTGAGGGCACAGAGCTCGAGGTGGAAATCATTGGTACCCGCCGGCGCGCCGTGGTCGGGCGCGAGCCGCTCTACGATCCGCAGAATCTGCGCTTGCGCGGTTGAGCGGAAATGTAACGTTCCTTTGAACCAATACCTGGTGAGGTTATGTCAGCGCGAATGCCTTTATATGTGGCAGTGCCCCACGACCCGAGGCTGATGAGCGCGGCCGGCGGGCGCCGAGAGTGCCCTATGATCGGGTAGAGCTGGGCCTGGCAATCAGTGCAGCACCTAAGCGCCGCTAGTACCCGATCAATTGTGAGCGCGAGCGCACGTCGCCCGCATCTCGCCTCGAGGTGTCGCTGAGGTTAGCCACTTCGTGCCGCGGAGGGGTAGTCGCTACGCAGGATATCCAGGCCGATATACAAGAAGACCAGCAGTGACGCCGCCAGGGTCAGATAGTCTCGGACGGTGTGCGGCTCGAACAGATCGTGGAACGTGAGCCAGTCGACAGCGGACAATGTCAGGATGGTGACAACAGTAATGAGTCGCTTGGGCATATCGCAGTGCTCCTTCCAAACTGTAACGAACCAATCCGATAAGACCCGCAGGAAGAACGGGAACAGGCTCCACAAGCCGGCGCTTCGGAATAGCTCCAGGGCTTCGCTTCTGAACGCAAGGTACATTTCCCTGCCAAACTGCCGGCGAAATGCGCGCGGGTAAGCCAAAATCATCAGGGCATACGTCCTGCCCATGAAACGAAGTACCAAGGACTGTGAAACAGCAGTCATCAGCGCTTCGCTCCAGCGACATCGAATCGTCTGCCCAGCAATTTCTTGGACTGCGCTGCGGCTACCGCGCCCTCGAGCCGAGCGGCTTCGGCTCTAACGGCTCGAAGTCCAAGGTCCGTGGCACGATAATATCGCCGACGTTCATCGTCGAGTTCACGGTCAAGCCGTTTGCCACACTCTTTCACGAGACCGGCATCGAGCATTCGCTTCAGACAGCCATACAGAGTACCCGGACCGAGTCTCATGGCCCCAAGGGTATCGAGCGCGACCTCGCGCATGATGTCGTAGCCGTGTCGTTCGCCGTTGGCGAGCGCCAGCAAAATATGGAACACCGCTGGAGACAGCGGCTGTCCCGAATCGACATGGTTACGCTTTGTCATCACTATATCCGTTACGGATATAGTATCCGGAGTGAATCTGGGAGTCAATTGTCATGGCTCCCTCGCACGTTGGAACGTTGCCTTCCTGGTTGGCGAATCAGCGAATCTGATTCGTAGGCAACTCGCGCGCGACCGTGCGCAGGAGAGTCAGGACGTAGTCGGCGAAGGAGCGCCACACTTCCACGTGAAAGCGATCCCCTGCGGTTCGCCACAGGACGATCTCTGATTTCGCGTACACAGTGCGCGTGCACATGTGGACGGGAAAGGCTTCCAGGGACAGATCAAGGGGGCACTGCGCATTCAACAGCAGCGCGGCGTTCGGCCCGCACAGCTCGAAGGCCAATTGCCGCTGGCTGATATCCACCAGCGAATGCGCGTGGCCCGCCAGGGCGTTGCCCAGGATGGCGAGCAGCGTCGAGCGCTCACCGGCAGGTGCGAGCAGCAAGCGCTCGTCGGGTCCGAGCCACAGCGAGGCGCGCGCGCCCGTGCTCACCGCCCGGCAGGGCGTCATGGAAGAGGGCAGTCCCAGCGCGACCAGTGCGGCGTGCTGCGCCGTATCATCGCCGCAGAAGCTCAGGCGCGTGGCGCTCGGCAAGGGCTGCAGCCAGGCGCTGGCTTCGATCCGCGGCGGGCGGGCGTGGACGGCGTCAGCCATTGAGGCGCGCTCCTTCCGGATCATAGAAAACGGGGCTGGTCACCTGCACGGCGATGTCGCCGCCAGGCTTCGGCACAAACACGGTCCGGCCAACGCGCGAGCGCCCGTCTGCAACCATGGCGAGTGCGATCGGGAGTCCAAGCGTTGGGCTTGCGTACGCCGAGGTCACGTGGCCGATGATCTGCATGGGTGCGGCCTGGCCGGCGGTGGCCACGACCTGGGCTCCTTCTTCGAGCAGCGTCGTGCAGTCGATCGATAGGAGGCCGACCAGCTGCTTGCGCCCCGGCGCGCGCATCGCGGGACGGGCGAGCGAGCGCTTGCCCAGGAAATCCGGCTTCGTCTTGCCGATGGCCCAGGCGAGTCCGACATCATCAGGGGTGACCGTGCCGTCCGTGTCCTGCCCGACGATGATGAAACCCTTTTCGGCGCGCAGCACGTGCATCGCCTCGGTACCGTAGGGCGTGATGCCATGCGCCTGCCCGGCCGCGTAGATCGCTTCCCAGACCGCGGTACCGTAGTCCGCGGGCACGTTGATCTCAAAACCCAGCTCGCCGGAGAAGCTCACGCGAAACAGCAACAGCGGCGCGCCACAGATGCTTCCCCGCGCCGCGCTCATGTGGGCCAGCGCGCCGGCGGACAGATCGACGCCGGACACCAGCGGGGCGATCACCGCGCGCGCGCGGGGGCCCTGGACCGCGATCACCGCCCACTGTTCCGTGGTGGAGGTCAGCCAGACCTTCAGGTCGGGCCATTCGGACTGGCGATAGTCCTCCATGAGCTGCAGCACGCGCGCGGCGCCGCCGGTGGTCGTCGTGACGTGGTAGCGATCCTCGGCCAGGCGGGCGACCACGCCATCGTCATAGATGAATCCATCGTCGCGCAGCAACACGCCGTAGCGGGCGCGGCCAGGGGCGAGGCTGGTCCAGTTGTTGACGTACATCCGGTTCATGAAGTCGGTCGCGCCGGGGCCGACCACTTCGATCTTGCCCAGCGTGGAGGCGTCAAAGAGGCCGCAGGCACTGCGCACCCCACGACATTCGCGCGCCACCGCGGCGTCCATGTCCTCAGTGCCGCGCGGAAAATAGCGCGCGCGCTTCCACAGGCCGACGTCTTCGAATACCGCGCCATGCGCCTGAGCCCACTCGTGCATCGGCGTGCGCCGCACGGGATCGAACTGGTTCCCGCGATCGTAGCCGGCCAGCACCCCGAAGCTCACCGGCGTATAGGGCATCCGGAAAGTCGTCAGGCCCACCTCGGGCACTGTGCGTGCGCTGCGCTCGGCCACGATGCCGAGGGCATTCATCCCGGAGGTTTTGCCCTGATCGGTGGCCATGCCGGTGGTCGTGTAACGCTTGACGTGCTCGATGGAGGAAAACCCCTCGCGCATCGCCAGTTCGAGGTCTCTAGATGTGACATCGTTCTGCCAGTCGACGAAGGCGTTCGCCGGGGCCGCGTGGCCAGGCTGCGGCAACGCGCCCGGAGCGCCGATGGAAGAGAACTCCATCGCCGCGACGAGTGGTGGCGATGCCTCGCCCTTGAACCCGCAGGCCGACGCGGCGGCGAGGCCGGCGCTGCTGCCGTCCTCAAACGCGGCCGCCAGGCCATCGAGCCCGCGCGCGGCGCCGGCGGAGCGTTCACGCTCGGCCGGCGCGCCGGGTATGAAAGTGCCCTCCTCGGCGCGCCAGAGAAGCTTGCCGCGCGACTGGGAGTGCAGATGGATGCTGGGGGTAAAACCGCCAGACATCAGCAAGGCGTCACAGGGGAGGGTGTCGCCACGCGTGATCGTGCCGTCCGGCGCCACGGTCCCCAGCGTTACGTTGCGCACGCGCAGACGCCCCGCCGTGGCGAGCACCGTGGCGCGCTCAATCACCCGGATGCCCGCCGAGCGCACCGCCGCGAGCGCCGCGGCGCCGGGCGTCGCCCGGACGTCAGCCACGGCGCCGATTGCAACGCCACCGGATTGCAGCTCGAGGGCCGCAGCGTAGGCGCTGTCGCAGCCGGCGAGCACCACGGCGCGGGTACCGACGCGCACGCCGTAGCGATTGAGGTAGCTGCGCGCCGCGGCAACCAACATCACGCCCGGCCGGTCATTGCCCGGAAACACCAGCGGGCGCTCGATGGCCCCGCTCGCCAGCACCACTTCGCGCGC
The DNA here is from genome assembly GCA_035261025.1 of Steroidobacteraceae bacterium. Taxonomy (GTDB): domain Bacteria; phylum Pseudomonadota; class Gammaproteobacteria; order Steroidobacterales; family Steroidobacteraceae; genus FEN-1191. The sequence continues at coordinate 19,448 of DATFUG010000002.1, forward strand.
GCGCACCTGCCAGAGCCGCTCCCGCGGCAACCCTTCAGGCGGCGCGGCCAGGTGATCGCTGAGGCGCTCGCACAGGCCCACCATATTGTGCGGGAAATACCCGAAGGCCGTGGTTCGCGGCAGCACGGTCACGTTCCCCTGCGCGCTGAGCTGCCCCAGGGTCGCCTTGAGCCAGGTGGCGGAATCGAGGCCTCCGATTCTCGCCGCCGGTTGATCCAGGAGCGATCCACCCAACTCGGCCTGCTCGTCGCACAGGATGACTCGCGCGCCACTGCGCGCTGCGGCAGCGGTCGCGGCGAGGCCTGCGGCCCCGGCACCGACGACGAGTACATCGCAATGCGCGTAGCGCTGAGCGTAACCGTCCGGGTCGGCGCCGATGGGGGCGCGCCCCAGTCCGGCGGCCGCGCGTATCCGCGGCTCGTACCAGCGGTGCCAGGCGAAGCGCGGCCACATGAAGGTCTTGTAGTAAAAGCCCGCTGGAAACAGCGGCGCGAGCCCATTGCTCAAGGCACCGAAATCCCAGGCGAGGCTCGGCCAGCGATTCTGGCTGTGCGCGCGCAGCCCCTCATAGATTTCCACCTGCGTCGCACGCAGGTTGGGCGCACTGCGCGCCGCATCGCGCGCCACCGTCACGAGCGCATTGGGTTCCTCGGACCCCGCCGACAGGAGTCCTCGCGGGCGGTGATACTTGAAGGAGCGGCCGAGCAGGCGCACGCCGTTGGCGAGCAGTGCCGAAGCGAGCGTATCGCCCGCGAGTCCACGGTAGGGGCGCCCGTCGAAGCTGAACCCGATCGGGCAGGACCGGTCAACGCGTCCGCCGCGCTCCGCGCGCCACGCGCTCATGGCGGCCGCTCACCGCAGCGATAAGTCGCGAGGAACTGATCCGTCGTCGTGTCGCGCAGCGCATTGAAGAAGCGCGCACAGCCGCGGATGTGGCGCCAGCGCTCGGCGTGCACCCCGCGGCGATTGCTGCGCAGGTAAAGGAAGGCCACCCAGTCCTCGGCGCTCACGGATTCCGGGGGCGTGGGCCGGGCAATGTGCGCTTCCCCTCCGTAGCCGAACTCTATTTCCGGGCGTGGGCCGCAGTAGGGACAATTGATCAGCAGCATGGCTTCAGTGCGCCACCGCGGCGGCCGCGGCTTCGTCGATCAGCAGCCCCTCGCGGAAGCGCTCGAGCGTGAATGGCGCGTTGATCGGATGGGGCTGGTCGTGCGCCATCGTCCAGGCGAACAGGTGCGCCGAGCCGGGCGTTGCCTTGAAGCCGCCCGTGCCCCAGCCGCAGTTGATGAAGAGGCCGGGGACGCTCGTCTTGCCGATGATCGGTGAGCGATCGGGCGACACATCGACGATCCCGCCCCAGTTGCGCAGCATGCGCAGGCGGCGAAACGCCGGGAACAGTTCGCAGATCGCTGCCAGCGTGTGCATGTTGACGTGCAGCGCGCCCCGCTGCGTGTAGCTGGTGTAGGCGTCGGTGCCGGCGCCGATCACGAGCTCGCCCTTGTCGGACTGGCTGATGTACGCGTGGATGGCATTGGACATGACCACGCAGGGCAGCACGGGCTTGATCGGCTCGGACACCAGTGCCTGGAGCGGGAAGCTCTCGAGCGGCAGGCGAATCCCCGCCAGGCCCAGGACCACGCTGCTGTTCCCGGCCGCCGCGACGCCGATCCTGCGGCTGGCGATACGGCCGCGCGAGGTCTCGACGGCTTCCACCGCGCCGTTGGCATCCCGGCAGATGCCCGTGACCTCGCAATTCTCGACGATGTCGACACCGAGCGCGTCGGCGGCGCGGGCGTAGCCCCAGGCGATGGCGTCGTGGCGGGCCGTGCCGCCGCGGCGCTGCAGTGCGCCGCCCAACACGGGGTAGCGGATATCCTCGCCGATGTTGAGCGGCGGGCAGAAGGCCTTGCATTCAGTCGGACTCAGCCATTCGTTGTCCACGCCATTGCAGCGGTTGGCGTGGATGTGGCGCTTGCTGACCTGCATGTCGTGCACGGAATGCGCGAGCATGAGCACACCGCGCGGCGAATACATCACGTTGTAGTTGAGCACCTGCGC
>DATFUG010000003.1:0-10319 GCA_035261025.1 Steroidobacteraceae bacterium
GCTGCCGCTGCTGCTGCTCGGCCTGACGGGCCTGACCCTGCTGGCCCTTCGCGGCTGGCATGAGCGCTCGGTGCCGCTGCTGGCCGCGCCGCTGTGTTTCACGGTGATCTTCGTTTTCTGCTGCAGCTACAGCCACATCAATATCGGAGTGCGGCACGTGCTCGTGCTCTACCCGCTGCTGGCGATCGGTGCGGCCGCGGCCACCGCGGCGCTGTGGGCCCGGTATCGCGCCGGGGCGGTGCGCGCCGCGCTGGCGGCACTGCTCCTGTGGCAGTTCTCCACGCTGGCCTTCGCCTATCCCGACTACCTCGCCTATTTCAATGCCTTCGGCGGCGATCATCCCGAACGCATCCTCGTGGATTCCGACCTGGACTGGGGCCAGGATCTGCGCCGGTTGAGTGTCGAGCTGGCCCGCCGCGAGGTCCGATCGGTCAGCCTCGCCTACATGGGCACGGCGGACCTGACACGCGAGCACCTGCCGGAGTTTCAGCTGCTCGCGCCGGGGCAGCGCGCCAGCGGCTGGATCGCCGCCGACATGCTGTCGATGAAGGAACAGCCCGACGGCTACGCCTGGCTCGCGAGCCACACGCCCGTCACGCGCGTCGGAAAATCGATCGACCTGTACTACATCGCGCCGCGCTAGCCGCCTACATCTGTGTTTCCAGCGCCTCGACTTCATCGAGCAGCTTGTTCATGCGCGCCGCCAGTGCGCGATAGGGCCCCGCCGTCGCCATATCGACGCCCGCGCGCTTGTACAGCTCGTAGGGGTAGTCCGAACCGCCCGCGCGCAGCAGGGTCAGGAAGCGCTCGCGCGCCGGCCCACCCTCGCTGACTATCGCATCGGTGAACCAGGCCGCCCCGGCCATCGAGGTCGCATACTGATAGACGTAGAAGTCGTAATAGAAATGCGGCACGACGGCCCATTCGATGCAGTACTGCGGATCGATCTTCATGACCCCTTCGGCCTCGCCGTAGTACTTGCGCAGCAAGCCGCAATACATCTCGCTCATGCGCGCGCCCGAGAGCGGCCGGCCCTGCTCGAGTTCCTCGTGTATCGCCAGCTCGAACTCGGCGAACATGACCTGGCGGAAATAGGTGGTGCGGATCGATTCCAGACCCTGGCCTAGGTAGTAAAGCTTCTCCGACCGGTTGGCGGCATGCGCGACCATGTAGTCGTTCAGCAGCATCTCATTGCCGATCGAGGCCGACTCCGCGATGAACGTGGAATAGAAAGCCTTATCATAGGGTTGGGCGCGATCGGCCAGCAGCGTGTGCACCGCATGGCCCCACTCGTGCGCGAGTGTCGACAGCGCCTGGTAGTCATTGTTGTGATTGAGCAGCAGATACGGATGCACGTCATAGGCGCCGGGATTCATGTAGGCGCCCAGCTTCTTACCCTCCGCCGGATAGACACTCATCCAGCTCGATGCGAAGCCCTTGCGCATCAGGCTTAGATAATCGTCACCCAGCGGCTGCAGCGCTTCGAGCGTGATGCGCTCGGATTCCGCCACGTCGAATTTCGGCTGCTGGTCGAGTTTGAACATCGGCGGATAGTTATCGTAGTAGTGCAGGTCGTCGGTGATGCCGAGCAGGTGCTTGCGCAATCGCAGGTAGCGATGCAGTGTCGGCAGCGCCGCGTTGGCCTCGGCCACCAGGGTGCGATACACCTTGTCCGGCATGTTGTCCGGGAACTGCGCCGCCTGCAGCGCGGTGCCGAACTTGCGCGCCTGGGCGGTGAAATGATCGCCCATGATCTGGGTGGCCAGCATCGAACCGGCCGTGCCTTCAAATTTATTCCAGGCGCCCCAGTATTCGTCGAACACCAGCTTGCGATCGGCGCGGACCTGGGACTGGCGATATTTCTCGTAGGTCGCCTGCGACAGCTTGGCCTGCTGCCCGTCGCTGAGCGTGACGGTGGGCAGGGGCAGCTCGGCGTTGGCCAGCTGGCTGTGGAGGGTGTCGGGTTGCGCCAGCAGGCTCCCGGTCGAAGCCAGGATCATTTCCGACTCGTCCCCCAGGGTATGAGGCGCGGATCGCAGGGTGTTGTCGAGGAAGTAGCTGAAGCGCCCCGCGAGCGCCTTGTTCGAGGCCTTGAAGGCTTTGACCTTGACGGCCCCGACGCGCACGATCTCGGGCGCCACCCAGGAGGTGCTCTCGTTCAGGCGCGTGTTCAGCGCCTGGGCCTGTTGGTAGCGCTCCAGATTCGCGGCCACGCGCAGATCGTGGTCTGAGGTCAGCGAGGCATAGGTGGTCAAGCGGTTCATCTCGCGATTCAGGTCGCTGATCGCCACCAGCGCCTTGGCCATGGCAGCGGCGCTCTTGCCCAGCGTGCCCTTGTAGGCCGCGAGCTTCTCGGCCGCCGTGCGGGTCTTGGCGTAAGAATCGTCCCAGGCCTTGGGCGTGGCATAAAGATCGGTCAGGTCCCAGTCCACCGCGGGCGCCGCCGCTGCGGCCGGCGCAGGGGCGTTGTCTGCCAAGGCGATCGGCAAGCCGAACATGGACCAGGCCGAGCCAATGAGAATGCCGGCGCCGAGACGCGATTGGACCCGCTTCATGAGCGTTCCCCCGTATGGTATTGGTGATGCAAGTCTACCGTGCAGGTGCCGGCACCACCAACTCCGTGCGACCCATCCGTGATTCTCTTAGACTGGCTGCATGCCCAGTGCCAGCACCCTGATTGCCATCGGCGGCGCCTTCGGCATTCTGGCCGCGCTCACGCGCCGGCCGCTGACTGCGGCCCTGCTCTGCCTGTACCTGGTGGTGTCGGTGCTGATCAGCTCCGCGGTGATGCAATCCTTCCTCGGCATGCCGCTGACGCTGGCGGATGTGCAGTTCTTCTTTCTGGACCCGCTCGATGACCTGAAGCTGTTCCTGAATTACCCGGCCCTGGGCGCGAGTTTCGTGACCATCATCGGGGGCGCCGTCACGTTGCTGCTCGCCGGGCTGAAGTTCGAGCGCATACGCTGGCCCGGTCCGGCGACACCCCTGACCCACACCCTGCGCTATGCCGCCACGGCGGTGCTGCTGCTGCTGCTGGGCAGGGCGTATGGGAGCGCCGCACAGCCGGCTCATGTGGGCACGGTGGACGATCGCGACGCCTGGAGTGCTTTCCTGGCGATGCGCCGCCTGGAACTCGCCGATCGCTGGGTGGAGCGGCTGAACGTCTTCTTCGACAATCGCGACATGCTGGCGACCCTTCCGCCGCCGCATCCGCAATCACGCTTCGTCGAGCCCGAGGCCCCGAGCCTTGCCGAGACGGGAGCGCCGCACGAGCTTCCCGACATCCTGATGGTGCTCGAGGAAAGCACCTTCGACCCACGCCTGATCGCCCGATGCCGTTTTGCCGCCTGCGACAGCCCGATGTTCCGGGCGCCGGCCGGCCCCTGGCGCACCGTGCAGAGCCCGCTGCTGGTACATACCACCGGCGGCGGCACCTGGCTGACGGAATTCGCGTTTCTGTCGGGTTTTGACTGGCGCATCTTTGGCCGGGGCGGTGCGTATGCGCCGGTTTCGCTCGCACCGCGGCTGGAGACCTCTCTGCCAAAATATCTGCGCTCGCTCGGCTACCACACCGTCGTGTTTTCGGGAGTGGGCGCGGATTTCCTGCGTGCACGCTCGGCCTACCGCTACTACGGCTTCGATGAGTTCTATGCCGCCCAGGACCTGAAGCTCTCCGATGACTGGCAGCAGGTGCGCGACAGCATCGTGTTCAGCAAGGCGCTGCTGGCCCTCGCCCAGCGACATGACGCGCAGCCGCTGTTCGTGTTCATTCTTACGATCCGCAATCACGGGCCGCACGGCGAAAGCCGAGATCCGCTCCCGCGGAGCGTGCGTCAGGTTGAAGGCAAGCTCGGGCGACCGCTGGCCGATTACCTGAGCCGGCTCGATGACTCCGCCCAGGACATGGCCCAGCTGCGCCGCATCTGGCTCGGCTCTACGCACCCGCGGGTCATCGGCTGGTTCGGGGATCATCAGCCCGAGTTCGCCTGGGATTACCTCAACACCATGGCGGATGTCGACTCCACGCGCTTCGCAACCAACGCGGGCGCCTCAGAGTTGCGCTTTCTCACCTATCATCAGCTCAGCGCCAACTTCGGCGAGCCGGGCGTCGGCACTTCGCTCGCCGCCCTGGACGTGCCATTCCTGGAGACCGAGCTCCTGGAATTTTCCGGCGTGCCCCTCGATGCCGGCATGCAGGCGGCCAGCGCGGTATCGGCGCAATGCCATCGATTGCTGCTCGACTGCACCGACCGACCGCTGATCAACGACTATATTTCCTACCGCATACACGACCTGCACGCCGTGCGTTGATCAGCCCTGGTCCGCGCTCGCGCTCGCCTGGCTCTCCAGGTATTCCCAGCGCTCCAGGCTGGCACTCAGCTGCGCCTCGATCTCCGCGGCGCGCCCCCGATCCAGACGCATCCGCTCGGCGCCTGCGCGAAAATACTGGGGCTCGCACATGCGCGCCGTCAGCGAGCGCTGCTCGGATTCCAGGGCGGTGATGGCCGCCGGAAGCGCCGCCAGTTCACGCGTCTCCCGGAAAGACAGTTTCCTGGGCAACGCCGCCGTGGCGCCTGCCGCGGGCGCCGGCGGTTTCCGCGCCAGCCCCTGTCCGGCCGCGACGGGCGGCGCCCGGGTGGGGCGCTGCGCCAGCCAGTCGCGATACCCGCCCGGATATTCCTGCCAGTGACCGTCCCCTTCGGCGACCAGCGTCTGCGTGACGACATTGTCGACGAAGGTGCGATCGTGACTGACCAGCAGCAGTGTGCCCGCGAAGGACTGCAGCGAGGCCTCCAGCAATTCCAGCGATTCGACATCCAGGTCGTTGGTGGGTTCGTCCAGCACCAGCAGGTTGGCGGGCTGCGCGAACAGGCGCGCCAGCAGCAGCCGGTTGCGCTCACCGCCTGAGAGTGCGCGCACCGGCGTGGCCGCGCGCCGGGCCGAGAACAGGAAGTCGCCGAGGTAACTGCTGATGTGGCGCTTCTCGCCGTTCACCTCGACATAGTCCGAGCCTTCGCTGACGGTATCGGCGACGGACTTGTCCAGATCGAGCTGCGTGCGCAGCTGGTCGAAGTAGGCGATCTGCAGATTGGTGCCGAGCCGCACTTCCCCCGCGTCGGGAGCGAGTAGTCCCAGGATCAGCCTGATGAGCGTGGACTTGCCGGCGCCATTGGGGCCCAGCAGCGCCAGCCGATCGCCCCGCATCAACCGCAAATCAAGATTCGCGACCAGCACCCGCTCGTCGTAGCGCTTCGATACCTTGCTGAGTTCCGCCACCAGCTTCCCGGAGCGCTCGCTCGCGTCAATCGCGAGCCGTATGTTGCCGATGCGCTCGCGCCGCACCGCGCGCTCGTCGCGCAGCGCCTCGAGGCGGCGCACCCTGCCCTCGTTGCGCGTGCGCCGCGCCTCGACTCCGCGGCGGATCCACACTTCCTCCTGCGCCCAGAACTTGTCGAACTTGCGGCGGCCCACCGCCTCGGCCGCGAGCTCGGCGGCCTTCTGACGCTCGTAGGCGGAGTAATTGCCCGGGTAGCTGCGCAGCCAGCCCCGATCCAGCTCGAGGATGCGTGTGGCGACCCGGTCCAGGAACCAGCGATCGTGAGTCACGAACACGAGCGCCGGAGACTTCAGCAACAGCTCCTCGAGCTGCTCGATCCCGGCGATGTCCAGGTGATTCGTGGGTTCATCGAGCAGCAGGAGGTCCGGCTCGAGCGATAGCGCGAGGGCCAGCGCCGCGCGCTTGCGCTCGCCACCGGAGGCCAGAGACGGATCGATCGTGCCGTCGAGCCCAAAGCGCGAAGCGAACTCGACGAGCCGCGCTTCGCCGCGCCAGCGCTGCCGCTCGTCATCGACATCCTCAAGCCCGCCGCGCTGGCGCAGGCTCTCGAACAGGGTATCCGCCGGCGGCAGCTCGGGCTCCTGCTCCACCGTGACGATGCGCAGGCCGTCACGGCGCTGCACCTCCCCGTCATCGAGGACTGAGCGGCCGGCGAAGACATTGAGGAGCGTGGATTTGCCGGTGCCATTGCGGCCGATCAGCCCGACCCGATCGCCCTCCTCCAGGGCGCAGGACGCCTGGTCGAGCAGGGGAGTGAGACCGTAGGCGAGCTCCGCCGACAGCAGACTCAGCAACGTCATCGGGCGGACGCGCCGCCGTTCACCACACCCGGCAGGGCTTCGGGCTTACCATGGGCTGGCCCACCTTGCAGGCGAACGCCTGAGCGAACTCCGGCATGTTCACGACCAGGCCGTTCACGCGGTAGCGGCCCGGCGAGTGCGGATCCGTCTTGGCATGCAGCCGCATGTTTTCCGGGCGCTCATTGTTACAGGCCCACTGCGCGTAGCCGACAAAGAAACGCTGCTCCGGCGTCAGGCCGTCGCGATCCTCGAGGTGGGCATTGGCGATCTGCGCCCGCCAGGCGATGTGCGCCAGGATCAGACCGCCCAGGTCCGCGATATCTTCGCCGAGCGTCAATTTGCTGTTGATGTGAATATCATCAACGACCAGGTACTGCGCATACTGATCGACGATGCACTGCGCGCGCTCCTTGAACCCTGCCGCGTCGGCCGGCGTCCACCAGTCCTTCAGGTTGCCGGCAGCGTTGAACTGCCGCCCCTCGTCGTCGAAGGCGTGCGTGAGTTCATGGCCGATGGTGCCGCCGGTATTGCCGTAGTTCGGGGCGTCGTCGAGCTTCGGGTCGTACAGCGGCGGCTGTAGCACGCCGGCCGGAAAGTTGATGTCGTTCATCTGCGCGTTGTAATACGCATTGACCGTCGGCGGCGTCATGCCCCACTCGGCACGGTCGAGCGGTTTGCCGATCTTCGCCAGCTGCCGGCGTCCTTCGAAGGCCGTGGCACGCTGCACGTTTCCGAAATGATCATCGCGCTTCACTTCGACCGCGCTGTAGTCGCGCCAGCGATCCGGATAGCCAATCTTGTTGACGATGGTGTCGAGCTTGCCGACGGCCTGGCGTTTGGTCTCCGCGCTCATCCACGACAGCTGCTCGATGTCCTCGCGCATGGCCTGCTCGATCTGTGTCGTCATCTTCAGCGTGCTGGTCTTCAGCGCCGGCGCGAAGGCGCGGTCGACGAATTCGCGGCCCAGGGCCTCGCCCAGCAGCCCATCGACCTGCGCCACGCAATGCTTCCAGCGCGGCTTCTGCTGGGGAACTCCGCGCAGGGTGTGATCAAAGAAGTCGAAGCGCTCATCGACGAAAGACTTCGACAGGAACGGCGCCGCTGCGTGCGCCGCGTGCCAGCGCAGGTAGGTCTTGAGATCCGCCATGCCCGTATTGGCAAGCAGTGCATCGAAGGCCTTGTAGAATTTCGGCTCCGCCACGTTCATCGCATGCACGTCCTCGAGCCCCAGCGGCTGGAAGTATCCCGTCCAGTCAAAGTGCGGCGTGAGGCCATGGAGCGCGGTCCGTTCGTACATGTGGTACAGCTTGTAGGGATCGCGCCGCTCGACCGGCTTCAGCGAGGCGCGGGCCAGCTGCGTCTCCAGGCGCAGGACCGTCGCCGCATTTTTCGCCGCCACCGCCGACGCATCGCCGAGCTGGCCGAAGACCTTCGCCACGTGCTCGCGATACTGGGTGCGGAGCTTGAGGGTGTGCGCATCCTTGTCGAGGTAGTAGTCGCGTTCGGGGAGTCCCAGGCCGCCGGCATCGGCATAGGCGATGGTCTGGGTGGCATCGCCGTAGTCCTGATTCGAGCCGAAGCCGAAAAAGAAACCCGGGTCGCCGCTATTCAACTGCAGCTGGGCGAGCAGGGCCGGCAGCGCCTTGCGGCTGCGCAGCGCCGCGATCTGATCGAGCGTCGCATCCAGCGGCTTCCTGCCCAGTTTCTCGGCCGCAGCCTCGTCCATGCAGGCCGCGAAGTAGTCGCCGATTTTCCGTTGGTTGTCCGATCGTCCCTCGCTCTGGCGCGCCAGGCCATCGAGTATGCCCCACAGGTAGCGCTGGTTGTCCTGGTAGAGCTTGCCGTACACACTCCAGCTCGCCTGGTCGGCGGGAATCGGGTTGTGCGCTACCCAGCCACCGCAGGAATACTGGTAGAAATCGCCGCAGGGATCGGCGCTCCTATCCATCGAGGGCACATCGAGGCTCGGTGTGTACGGAAATTCCGTGAGCGGCTGATCATCCGCGCCCGGCGCTGCGGGCTCCGCGGCCTGCGCCGCGGCGGCGCACAGCAGAGCGGCGATAAGGAAATTCCATCGATTTGCTTTCATGGTTATACCCCGGTGCCCATACTGGAGCGGGTGATGGGAATCGAACCCACGTTAGCAGCTTGGGAAGCTGCAGTTCTACCATTGAACTACACCCGCGCGGTCCGTCATTATACTGGCTAGGGCCAGATACATCCTGCACTCCACAGGGGAGGGTGCCCGCGCGCCGCATCGGTAATCGGGTAACAATCATTACGACCTCACGCAAGCCGCGCCGCACCCGCGCGCGCCGCACGGCGGGCGCGGCCATCACCCGCCCGCGGGCCGTGCGGACAGCGAGCGACCCACTCTTTAATCAATCCGTCGAAAAGGCCTTCGCCGTGCTGCACGCGTTCGGCACCGCAGAGTTGCGCGCACTCGGACTGGCCGAGATCGCTTCGGCCGCGCACGTGACGCCCAGTTCGGCGCAGCGCTCTTTGCACACGCTGGTGCGGCTCGGCTACCTGCGGCGCGACACACGGCTGCACGGCTGGGCGCTCACGCCGCGGACACTCGACATCGGTTACCCCTACCTGGCCGGGCACCCGGTGATCGAGCAGGCCACCCCGCACCTGATCGACCTGAACCAGGCCTGCGGCGAATCGGTCAGCCTGTCGGAGCCCGACGGCGTCGACATGGTGTTCATCGCGCGCTTTCCGAGCCGCAAGCCTTTCTTCATCCACATGCCCGTGGGTCGCCGGCTGCCGATGTTTTGCACAGCTGCCGGCCGCGCCTATCTATCGGCACTCCCCCAGGCTGAGGCCCGCGAGATCCTGGAGCGTTCGACCCTGCGCGCCTTCACGCCGACGACCTTGCACGACATACCGTCCATCCTCGCCACGATCGCCGAGGCGCGCGAATCCGGTTACGCCTGGGCCAATCAGGAGTACTACCGCGGTGACCTGACCATCGCGGCGCCGATCCTGGGCGAGCGCGGCCGGCCGGTGGCGGTCATCAATATCGCCGGTACGATCAGTCGCTCGACCCTCGAGGAGCTGCGCACACAGTTCGCGCCGCTCCTGCAGGCGGCGGCGCGTGCGGCCGCCGGCAGCGTCGCCGCTTCCCGCCGTCGCTGAGCCCTTCCCGCCCGTTTGACGCTCCCACAGCCGCGGCATAGACTCGGACGATCAACGATTATTGTCCATCGATAAACGATAATTTCTTTCCAGGGAGAGACCAGCATGAGCAATCCACATCTGTATACGCCGCGGCCGCGCCGGCGGCGCGCCGGCGCTGCACTCTTGGCCGCCGCTGCGGTTGTGGCCGGCGTGCTGCCGCTGCTCGCACAGGCCGACACGGCGCTGGAGGAGATCGTCGTGACGGCGCAGCGCCGCGTTGAACGCCTGCAGGATGTCCCGCTGGCCATCACCGCCCTTTCGGCGGATGACCTCGCCGCTCGTGGTGTGCGCCAGGCCGGGGACATCACGGCCGGCGTCCCCAACATGCTGCTGAACTCGCCCTACGGCCCGGAAGCACAGCCCACATTTACATTGCGCGGTGTGACCACGCAGGACTACAGCCAGAACCAGAGCAGCCCAATCGCGATGTACGTCGATGAAGTGTACAAGGCGGTCGGTGCCGTGCAAGCGCTGCAGACCTACGATCTGGATCGCGTCGAAGTCTTGCGCGGCCCGCAGGGCACGCTGTACGGCAAGAATGCGACCGGCGGAGCGGTGAGCTTCTACTCCAAAAGTCCGAGCCTCTCGGAAACCGACGGCTATGCCACGGCCGGATTCGGGAACTATGGCGCCTACTCCGTCAATGCCGCCGTCGGCGGCCCGCTCCTCGACAACCAGCTCGGCGTGCGTGCCGCAGTGCTGTACGAAAAGCGCGACGGCTGGGTCCACAGCATCGTACCGGGTGTCGAGCCGCTCAATGGCGTCGACGCCCTCGCCGGCCGCCTGTCCTTCCTCTACAAGGGCAGCGACAATCTGACCGCCTCGCTCAAGCTCTCGATGAGCCGCTCCGGCGGCACTCCTTACGGCGCGCACGCGCTCAACGTTGATCCGGCCTACTTCAGCGGCACCATCGACTGGTTCGACAACGGCGCCAAGTACGCTGTTCACAAGGACATCCGCAATGACAGCGTGGCGCTCAAGATCGAGTGGCTGGCGGG
>DATFUG010000004.1:0-15245 GCA_035261025.1 Steroidobacteraceae bacterium
TCTGTTCGCCCAGGTCGATCGCCACCAGCAGCTGGCGGTAAGCGGACATCGATGCCTCCTGGGGCTAGTGAATCACAGCGGCGTGGCAGCCGCCACTGCCAGCGCCAACTGCCCGAATTGCGCCGGCGCCAGGGTCTCGGCACGTGCTCCAGGGTCGATGCCCGTGGCGGCGATCTGGGTAGCGTCGAGCAGTCCGGCGAGCGCATTGCGCAGTGTCTTGCGCCGCTGGCCGAATGCGGCCGCGACCACCGCGCCGTAGTGCGGCCCTGCGGCCCACGCGGGCCGGTCCGGCAATATGTCCAGACGTAGCAGGGCCGACCATACGCGCGGTGCGGGACGGAAGGCGCCCGGACCGATCTCCAGCAGCCGCGTGGCCCGCGCCAGCGGCGCCAGCATGACACCCAGCCGGCCATATTGGCGACTCCCGGGCACCGCCACGATGCGATCGACGACTTCCCGTTGCAGCATAAAATGCATGTCGGCGATGTGTGCGCTGTGCGCCAGCAACCGGAACAGGAGCGGCGTGGAGATGTTGTAAGGCAGATTGCCGATGACCCGCAGCCGCTGTCCGCGTTCCCGCGCCAGTGCGCCGTAGTCGAAATCGAGCGCGTCGCCCTCGTGCAGGCGCAGGTCGGGCTCAGTGGCGAAGCGCACGCGCAGCGCTGCGGCCAGGTCGCGATCGATCTCGATGACATCGAGTGTGCCGCTGGCGGTGAGCACGGGCAGGGTGAGCACGCCGTGACCCGGTCCGATTTCCACCAGCGCCTGGTCGCGGCGTGGAGCGATGGCCGCCACGATCCGCCCGATCACGGCCGGATCGTGCAGGAAATGCTGCCCAAATCGCCTGCGCGCACGCATGGGTGAGAGGGGTGGCGCGGCTCAGTGCCGCAGCGAGCTCAAGGTGGCGGCCAGTTCGATTGCCGCGAGCAGGCTCCCGGCCTCGGCGCGGCCGGTGCCCGCGAGGTCGAGTGCGGTGCCGTGATCGACGGAAGTGCGGAGGATCGGCAGGCCGAGCGTCATGTTGACGGCGGCGCCGAACCCCGAGTGCTTGAGCACCGGCAGCCCCTGGTCGTGATACATCGCCAGCACAGCGTCGTAGGGCTCGAGATTGCGGGGCACGAACAACGTATCGGCCGGGAAGGGCCCGAGGACCTCGAGGCCCAGGGCTCGTGCCGCCGCCAGCGCCGGAGTGATGACGAGCTGTTCCTCGTCGCCCAGGTGCCCGCTCTCGCCCGCGTGGGGATTGAGCCCGCAGACTGCAATGCGCGGCCTGGGAATGCGGAAATGTCTGCTGAGATCCTCGCTGAGGATCTGCAGCACCGCGAGCAGGCTCTCCTGCGTGATGGCGGCGGCTACGGCGCGCAGCGGCAGGTGCGTGGTCGCCAGCGCGACGCGCAGCCGGCCGGCGATGAGTAGCATGACCGCCCGTGGCACCTGGCAGCGTGCGGCGATGTATTCGGTGTGCCCGGTGAAGGGGATTCCCGCCTCGTTGATCACGCTCTTCTGCACCGGCGCCGTGACCATCGCCGCAAATTCCCCGCTGCGGCAACCATCGATGGCGCGATCGACGAGCTGCAGCGTGGCGCGCGCATTGCGCCGATCGAGCTGGCCGCAGACGGCGCGCGTTGCCAGCGGCAGGTGCAGCATACTCAGTGCGCCGGCGGTGCGTGCCGGCGCCAGCTCCTCGCGGTACTCGCTGAACTGGCACGACACCCCCAATGCGCGCGCCCGCTCCTGCAGCATATCCTGATCGGCCAGGCACACCAGGGGATAATCGCGCGCCTGCAGCGCCGCGGCCAGGCACAGATCGGGCCCGATGCCGGCGCTCTCTCCGCAAGTCAGGGCGATGGGACGGCCGCTACTGCTCGGGATCGTGGGCACGGGCGCCTCGATGATCAGAGCTTCAGTTCGACGTAAGCCTCGTCACGCAGCTGCTGCAACCAGATATCAGTCGCCTCGTCGACACGGCTCGCGCGCAGCTGCTCGAAGGCCTGTTCGCGTTCCGCCGTGGCGGTGTTGTCAAAATCGCGCCGGCCGAGCATCTGCACGATGTGCCAGCCAAACTGCGTCTGGAAGGGCTCGCTGATTTCATTGTCCTTGAGCTGGTCCGCCTGGCGGGAAAATTCAGGCGCGAAGCTCTCGAGCGTCGTCCAGCCCAGGTCGCCGCCTTCGATGGCGGAGCCCGGATCGACGGAACTGGCCTTGGCCAGCACTGCGAAGTCGGCGCCGGCAAGTATCTGCGCGCGCATCTCCGAGAGCTTCTGCCGCACGGTCGCGTCGTCCTGGATTTCCGTGGTCTTCAGCAGGATGTGACGCAGGTGCGTCTGCTTGACGATCTGGGTGTTGGTGATCGTGCGCATGTCGTTGAGTCGCACGAGATGGAAGCCGCTGCCGGTCTGTATCACATCGCTGATCTGGCCAGGCTTCATGCGTGGCACGATATCGGCGAGAAAAGTCGGCAGGGCCGGGCCCTTGAGCCAGCCCAGCGTGCCGCCGTCCAGTGCGGTCTGGCTGTCCGAATAACTCACCGCCAGCTGATTGAAGGCCTCGCCACCGCGGGCGCGCGTGACGAGGTCCTCGGCCTTGGAGCGCGCCGCCGCCAGCTGCCCGGCATTGGCGTCCTGGGCAATCGCGATCAGGATGTGGGAAATGTTGTATTCATTGCTGGCGGAAGCCGTGCCCTTCTGCCGCTCGATGTACTGCTCCAGTTCGCGCGGGGTGATGCTGATGCGCTGTACGACGTCGCGGGCGCGCAGGAGCTGGCGCTGGATTTCGCGCCGCAGATTGCTCCGGTAGTCGGCATACACCAGGCCTTCCGCCGCCAGCTTGTTCGGCAGCTGCTCGAAGCTGACATTGTTGCGGCGGGCGATGTCCTGGAGCGCGGCATTGACCTGCTCGTCGGACACGGTGATGCCGGCATGTTCGGCGTGCTGATCCTGGATGGTTTCGAGCACCAGGCGCTCCAGCACCTGCTCGCGCACCACCTGGTCCGCCGGCAGCGGCACGTTCTGCGCGCGCAGGCGCTGCGACACGGCCTGCACCTCGCTGTTGAGATCGCTTTCCAGTACGACCCCGTCGTTGACGACCGCGACCACGCGATCGAGGGTGGTGCCGCGGCTTGGGTGGACTCGCGGCGAGCTCGGTGCAGTGGGCGGGGCCGCGAACACCGTGGTGGCGAAGAGCAGGCCCAGGGTCGCCAGCCAGCGGGTCGGCAATCTGCGGGTTGTCATTTTTCTTTGAGGCTCAATGGCTTGAGGAGGTCGGAGAGTATCCCTGAATCGAACCCAGCAGGAAAGAGTCGGCAGCCGATCCGACACTGGAGAGCCCCTTGAGTTCCAATTGGAGGTACCAGCCGGTATCGCGCGTGCCTGCCCGGTTGCTGACCGAATCGCGCATCACGACGCGTAATCCCCAGCAGGTATCCGTGTACTGCAATCCGGCGAAGCTCTCGATCAGCCGGCGGTCGAAGATCGAATACACCACGCGGCCGTAGAAATCCCAGCGCCGTGCCAGCGGCCAGGCCATGGACGTCTCCGCCTGTTCGACCGAGCCACGCGTGAAGCGATACCCCAGATTGATCACCTGGTTGCCCCGCGGGCGATATTGCAGGCTGAACAGCGACTTCTCCGTTTCGGACTGGGTCGGATCCCAGGCCACCTCGTAGTGCAGGTTCCAGTCGTGGTAGGCCGTCAGCTCGACATCCGCGAGCAGGTCGGAGCGCCGGCGCGTATCGGGCGTCTCGCCCGGCAGCAACACGCGTGGCTGCGAGAAATGCAGGGTCTGGCCCAGCGTGGCGCTGAGAAAACGCTGGCCGTTCTGCGCCCCCAGCATGCGCGCCGTGACGGCCAGGGTCAGGTTGTTCGCGTCGCCCAGCCGGTCGTACCCGGCGTAGCGGTTGGGACGGAACAGTGCCACGAAATTCGGGTCGGGCAGGCCGGAGTCGAACACCGGCAGTGCGCTCTGATCCCGGTACGGAATATAGACGTAGTAGGCCCGCGGCTCGAGCGTCAGCAGGCGCGCGCCGTCCGCGGCGATGCGCTCGAGCCGCAGGCCGCTGTCGAGGCTCAGTATCGGGAGGCTGCGCGTGGGCGAGGCGTCCGCCGACGGCGCGTCCTGCAGCCGGTAGAGCGTGAAATCCCAGTCGGCCCGCGGGCGCAGGTAGAACCCCGGCCGCAGGAATTCAAATCCGATGCCCGGCTGCACCCGGGCACGCCAGCCCGCGGTCCCGGTGCTGCGCTGAAAATCGGTCAGCTCGCTGTCAAAATCACTGCCGAGCCCTGAGGTGCCGCGCCAGCTGGCCGCGGCCGTCAGGCGTGGCAACTCGGCGTAGGGCCGGTCGGCGGCGGCGAGCTGGTCATCGAGGGTCTGGAACTGCAGCAATTGAGCATGCAATTGCCACACTTCCCCGTTGAGCCCCAAGCGCAGGTCACGCGGCAGGAAGATGGTGCTGCTGACCTGGGGGCCATCGGCGAAGTCCTCGAAGTAATGCGTGTCGCTGGTGTTCTCGGCGTTGACCTGCGCACGCCAGGCGCCGATGTAGGAATTCGCGTGCAGCCGCAGCCAGCTGCGATCGAGCCCCGTGGCGCGATCGTCGGGCAGGTAGTTGGCCTGGAAGGTGCCGCTGCCGCTGCCGGTCAGCAGCCGGTATTCGAGCCCCGTGTCGATACCGCGACTGGAGTAGACCGTCGGCGTGAGCGTCAGGTCCTTGTTGGGGGCGATGTTCCAGTACCAGGGCGTCGACAGGGTTGCACCATTGCGCGATGAGCTGCCCAGCGTCGGGAACAGCAACCCCGTCTGGCGCGCATCGCTCAGCGGAAACGAGATCCAGGGCAGGTACAGTATGGGCACACCCTTGAAAACGACTCGCGTATTGCGTCCGACGCCGCGCAGCTTCCGCGTGTCCAGCGTGATGTGCTGCGCGCGCAGCTGCCACGCGGCCGATCCGGGCGGGCAGGTCGTGTAGACGACCTTGTCGAGTTCGATCCGATTGGGCTGGCGCATGTAGACCGTTTCGGCCTCGCCACGGCCCGGGTGCTTCAGGAACTCGAACATCGCGTGCTGGAACTGGGCGCCGCTGTCGTCGTAGTCACCGGTCTCGCCCGTCACGCGCAGCCCCGCATCCTCGTAGCTGACGGCGCCCGTGAGCTTCAGCTCATGCGTACTGGCAACGTAGCTCAAGCGCTCGCAGTGCAGGTCGCGGCCGTTGATGTTGACGGTGACCTTGCCGAGCAGCTCCATGTCGCCATTTGCGGCGACCTGGAGCTGGCAACTGGAGAGCCGGATGGCGCCGTCGAGCGGCAGCTCGGCCTGCAGGTGCAGCGGTTCGGGGACACAGCTTTCCTCCGCCCCGTGCGCTGCGGCGGCCAGCGCGCCCAGCAGCAGGGCGAGACAGGCGTGACGCCGGTATTGCGGGAAGGCAATCATTTGCCGCGCCATTATAATGGGCGCTCCCAACTCACCGCTGGATGAACATGGTCGGCGCCGACGCGCGCATCGAACTGATACGCGATTGGCTGGCGAGCGAGCTGGGCTGGCCGCGTGACAGCCGGCTCGAACCGGCATCGGCCGACGCCAGTTTTCGGCGCTATTTCCGTGTCTGGCGGCCGCAGGGCGGCACGCGGATCATCATGGATGCGCCGCCTGACAAGGAGGACACGGCACCCTACCTGCACGTGATCCGCCTGCTGAGTGCCTGTGGTGTCCACGTGCCCGAGGTGGAGGCCGCCGATCGCGCGCGCGGGCTGTTGCTGCTCGAGGATCTGGGTGCCACTCATATGCTCGCGCACCTCAATGGCGGGGCGGCCCCTGCGCTGCTGTACGGGCAGGCGCTCGACACACTGGCGCTGATCCAGCTGCATGGGGCGAGCGGTGCGCGCGAGCTGCCGCCGTACGACGCGGCGGCACTGCGGCGTGAAATGCAGCTGCTCCCCGACTGGTTCTGCGCCCGCCACCTGGCGCTGGTGCTCGATGAGGAAGAGCGCGCGCTGCTGGCCGATACCTTTGCATTTCTGGAGCGCGAGGCCCTGCAGCAACCGGTCGTGCTCGTGCACCGGGACTATCACTCACGCAATCTCATGATCACCGCTGAACGCAGTCCCGGAGTGATCGATTTCCAGGACGCAGTGGCCGGTCCGGTCGGCTACGACCTGGTCTCGCTCCTCAAGGATTGTTACATCGCCTGGCCGCGCGCCGACGTTGAAGCCTGGCTCGATGGCTATCGCGCGCGCTTGCGTGCCGCCGGGGGGCTGGCGGGCGCCAGCCGCGAAGAATTCCTGCGCTGGTTTGATCTGATCGGCCTGCAGCGCCATCTCAAGGTACTCGGCATCTTCGCGCGTCTCTGGTACCGGGATGGCAAGCAGGGGTTCCTCGCCGATCTGCCGCGCACCCTCGAGTATGTGCGCGACACGGCGACGCGGTACGGCGAATTGCGCCGCTTCAGCGACTGGGTGGAGCGCCGGCTCGTGCCTGGGCTGGGGCCCGCCAACGCGCGGGTGTACGCCGGCCCGGCGGTGCCGGCGTGAGGGCGATGCTGCTCGCGGCCGGGCGCGGGGAGCGGCTGCGGCCGCTGACCGACCAGACGCCCAAGCCTTTGCTGGAAGTGCGCGGCAAGCCGCTCATCGTCTGGCACCTCGAGGCGTTGGCGCGCGCCGGAGTGCGCGAAGTGGTGATCAACCTGTCCTGGCTCGGCGGACGAATTCGCGCGGCCGTGGGCGAGGGCGGCCGCTTCGGGCTTAAGATCCACTACAGCGAAGAACCGGCCGCGCCTTTGGAGGCCGGAGGCGGGATTTTCCAGGCCCTGCCGCTGCTCGGCGCGGGGCCATTCCTGGTGGTCAATAGCGACACCTATACCGACATCGATTTTTCGCGCCTGAGTATCGCGCCCGCAGCGCTGGCTCAGCTGGTGCTGGTGCCCAATCCCGAACATCATCCGCGCGGCGATTTCGCATGGCAGGATGGCGAGGTGCTGGAAACGGGCGAAACGCGCTACACCTACGCGGGCATTGGGGTTTACCGGCCGGAGCTTTTCGCGGGCTGCAGTGCGGGAAGATTTCCCCTGTTGCCCGTGCTGCGGCGCGCGATTGCGGCGCGACGGCTCCGCGGTGACCTGTTCCGGGGGCAGTGGGTGGATGTCGGCTCGGCGGAGCGCCTGGCGGCGCTGAATGCGGGTGCAACTGGGCTATGATGAGGCGCCGGGCCGACACGCACC
This sequence comes from Steroidobacteraceae bacterium, assembly GCA_035261025.1. Classification (GTDB taxonomy): domain Bacteria; phylum Pseudomonadota; class Gammaproteobacteria; order Steroidobacterales; family Steroidobacteraceae; genus FEN-1191. The sequence goes on from DATFUG010000004.1 coordinate 7,208, forward strand.
CTGCGTGGCCGGCCGGTCCAGAACATGAGTCATTTCAAGAGCATTCCCGTCACGATCGAGGCGCCGCGCAGTGGCGAGAAGTACCGCACGGCCCAGGGTTTCACGGCCATCAAGGACGGCGTGCGCGCCCACGGCGCGCCACCGCCACCTGCACCCACGGGCAAGCCGCGCTGGCTCAAGGCGCCGCTGGCGGCCGGCGCCGGGTACGAGGCGGTGCGGCGCACGGTACGCGAACACCACCTGGCCACGGTCTGCGAGGAAGCCAAGTGTCCCAACATCGGCGAGTGCTGGAATGCCGGCACGGCCACGATCATGGTGATGGGCGCGGTCTGCACGCGCGCCTGCCGTTTTTGCGCCGTCGATACGGGCAATCCCCGCGGCTGGCTCGATGCCGAAGAGCCGGACAACGTCGCCGCCAGCGTGGCGCTGATGAAGCTGCGCTACATCGTGCTGACCTCAGTGGATCGCGATGATCTGAGCGATGGCGGGGCGGAGCACTATGCGGCCTGCGTGCGCGCGATCAAGCGGCGCACACCGGGCACGGCGGTCGAGGCGCTGACGCCCGATTTTCAGGGCGTGCGCCAGGACGTGGAGCGCGTCGTCGATTCGGGCGTCGAGGTGTTCGCGCAGAACATCGAAACCGTGCGCCGCCTGACCCACCCGGTGCGCGATCCGCGCGCCGGCTACCAGCAGACCCTCGATGTGCTGGGCTACGCTAAGGCGCATCGGCCCACGGTGCTCACCAAGAGCAGCCTGATGCTGGGACTGGGTGAGACCGACGAGGAGATTTACGAGTGCATGGACGATCTGCGCGCCGCGGGCGTCGACATCCTGACGCTCGGCCAGTACCTGCGGCCCACCGTGCACCACCTGCCGGTGGTGCGCTTTGTCACACCCGATGAATTCGCGCGCTATCGCGCGGTCGGCCTGGCCCGCGGCTTTCGCGAGTGCGTTTCCGGACCGTTGGTGCGCTCCAGTTATCGCGCCGAGCGGGCGCTCGCCGGGAACAACGTCGGCCTGCACGAGGGCCGTGCGCTGCGCAGCTCGTGAGCGCCGCGGACCTTGTCGAGACCTATCGGGTCCGGTCGTTGGAGGTCGGGACTATTGCGGTCAAGTGGCTGGGGCGGGTGCCCTACGAACCCACCTGGCGGGCGATGCAGGAGTTCACCGAGGAGCGCGGCCCGGACACGCCCGATGAACTCTGGCTCCTCGAGCACGAACCTGTCTACACCCTGGGCATGAACGCCGACCCCGCGCATGTGCTCGCCGCCGGCGATATTCCGGTGGTGCGGATCGATCGGGGCGGCCAGGTGACCTATCACGGCCCCGGACAGCTCGTGGTTTATCCGCTCATCGATTTGCGCCGCGCCCGTCGCGGCGTGCGCGATCTGGTCACGGCGCTCGAGCGCGCCGTCATCGCGCTGGCCGCTGCTTACCACATCGAGGCCCGGTGCCGCGAGCGCGCACCGGGTGTCTATGTCGATGGCGCCAAGCTCGCCAGCGTCGGCCTGCGGGTCCGCCGCGGTGGCAGCTATCACGGCCTGGCGCTGAACGTGCACATGGATCTGGAACCGTTCCGGCGCATCAATCCCTGTGGCTACCCGGGCCTCGCGATGACGCAGCTGGCGGCACTCGGCGGACCTGGCGACGTACGGCAGGTGGGAGCCGAGTTCACGCCGCTGTTCTTTACACAGCTTGCCTTAGAGCACCAGCAGCACGCCGTCCACGTTCTTGAGATCGGCAAATAGCGCCGCGATGTGCTGCTCGTCGCGCGCGTGGATGGTGTAGGTCACGGAGCGGAAGTTGCCCTGCGCCGAGGGGCGCTCCGTGGCGTCCGCAATGGCTGCGGACTCGGCATGGCGCGCCAGCACTTCATCCACGCTGGCGCGCACCGCGGGTTCGGAGCGCATCATGACCTTGATCGGGTAGGCGCAAGGGAACGTCAGCAGCTTCGGGGTGTCCACGGGCCGAAGCATAGCGTGCCGGGGATCTGAACTGGCAAGATACCCGCATGCCCGTCATTGCCCAGACGACTGCGCTGCTGGTGATCTCGAATCTGTTCATGACCTTTGCCTGGTATGCGCACCTGCGCAATCTCGGCCAGCGTCCCTGGCTGATCGCGGCGCTGGTGAGCTGGGGCATAGCCCTGTTCGAATACCTGTTCCAGGTGCCCGCCAACCGCATCGGCCACAGTGAGCTGTCGCTCGGGCAGCTCAAGATCCTGCAGGAGATCATCACACTCTCGGTATTCGTGCCCTTTGCCTGGCTCTACATGAGAGAGCCGGTGCGGCTCAATTACCTGTGGGCAGCGCTGTGCATGTGCGGCGCGGCCTACTTCATGTTCCGCCGTTAAGCCCCGGGTACCCAGCTGGCTTCGACGAGTGCGCGCATCCGCTTCCAGACCGGCCCGGGCCGGCCGTCTCCCACGGGCTGTCCATCGAGCCGGGTCACCGGCACGACCCCGCGCGTCGAAGCGCTGAGCCAGACTTCATCGGCGCCGCGCAGCGCCGCCTCGCTCACCGCGGCGCTGCTCCACGGGATCCCATGGGCGGCGGCGAGTTCCTCGACCAGCAGGCGCGTCGTGCCGGGCAGCAGCTGGTGGCTCCGCGGCGGCGTGCGGATCTCGCCACCGATCACCACGTGCACCGCCGAAGCGCTGGCGTCCGTGAGCCACCCATCGCGCAGCAGGATCGCCTCGGCCGCACCGGCGTCGATCGCCTGCTGGCGCAGCAGCACGTTGGCGAGCAGCGCCACGGACTTGATGTCACAGCGCGCCCAGCGGGTGTCCAGGGCCGTGATGCAGCTCAGGCCCTGCTCGTACAGCTCCGGCGGCGTGGGCGGGAGCGGCGCGCAGAATCCAAACACCGTGGGATCCACATCCGGAAGGGGCGCATGATTGCGGCCGTATTCACTGCCGCGGGACACCTGCAGGTAGACATAGAGATCACCACCGCCGTTGGCGGCGGCGAGTTCGCGGATCAGCTCGGCCCATTGCCCGGCCTGGTAGGGATTGCGGATCTTCAGCTCCCCGAGGCTGCGCGCCAGGCGCGCGATGTTGGCGGCGAGCTGCGGGGCGTGGCCGCCGTGCACGGCGATCACCTCGTAGACGCCGTCACCAAACAGGAAGCTGCGGTCGAGTGGCGAGATGCGCGCCTCGCGCAACGGCAGCAGCTTGCCGTTCAGATGGCAGAGGGGGAGAGGTTCGGCCATCGTCTAGCCCGACCGGCTCAGAACCACAGGCTGACCGTGTCGATCATCCGCCGCCACCAGCCGCCCTCCGGCACGGTGGCCAATGGGTAGAGGGCGGCACCTGCGACCGGTTTGCCGTCGATGGCGACCTGCAGTTCACCGACCGCGGTGGCCGCCGGGAGCGGTGCGATGAGCGGCCGGCGCAGCAGCGTGCGCGTCGTCACGGTGGCGCCCTGGCCACGCGGCACCGTCACCGCGACATCGACGTGGGTCACCAGCGTCACGTATGAGTCCGTGCCCTTGTAGACACGCGGCTTGAGCACGGTATCGCCCGCCTTGCGGATGCTGACCGTCTCGAAGGTGCTGAAGCCATAGTTCAGCAGTGCAGCGCTCCCGGACTCGCGCGCCGTGACCCCTCGCGCCCCGAGCACCACGGAGATCAGGCGCATGCCGGAGCGCTTCGCGGAACTGATCAGGCAGTAACCGGCGGTCTCCGTGTGGCCCGTCTTGATGCCGTCGACGCTCGGATCGCGCTCCAGCAGGCCATTGCGATTTTCCTGGCGGATGTTGTTCCAGGTGAATTCGCGCAGTGAGTACAGACCATAGTATTCGGGAAAGTCGCGGATGATCGCCCGCGACAGCGTCGCCAAATCACGCGCCGTGCTGTAGTGCGTCGGCGAGGGCAGGCCGCTGGCGTCCTCGAAGTGCGTGCCATGCATCCCCAGGCGCTGCGCATCGCTGTTCATTATCTGCACGAATGCGGGCTCGCTCCCACCCACCCGTTCGGCCAGCGCGATCGTCGCATCGTTCCCCGATTGCACGATCATGCCCTTGATGAGCACATCGACCGGGACGCGCGTACCCACCTTCACAAAGGTGCGTGAACCTTCCGCGCGCCAGGCATGCTCGCTGATCAGGACCTGCTCATCCATCCTCAGCTGGCCGGCGCGCAGGGCACTGAACACCACGTAGGCGCTCATGAGCTTGGTCAGACTGGCCGGTTCGATGCGCTGGTCGGCATGGCCTTCGGCCAGGGTTTGCCCACTGCCGAAATCCATCAGTATCCAACTGCGAGCATCCGGTGGCGGCGCGGGCGCGAGCGGTGGCGCGGCACCGCTCGTCAGGGCGGCCGACACCGTGACCCAGCCCGTGCCCAGGGCAATCAGCAAGGAACGACTCAGGCTCATCCGCAATTCTCCGCAGCTGTGATGAAGGCCGCGGCGCTCGCGGCGGAGCGCAGTGTAGCGGCAGCGATCAGTCGTTGGCGAGCCGTGCCTCGGGGTAGCCGAGCTTCGCCAGCCGCGCGGCGAGCCGGTCAAAATCCTCGACGCTCGTGACCGGACCGACGCGTACGCGGCGCAGCAGCGGGCCCGTCGCCGTGCTGTCGAGCGTGAAAACCCGCTGGATCCCGGCCGCGCGCAACCGCTCGACGAGCCGCTGCGCGTTGCCCGGCTCGGCGAAGGCACCGACCTGGATATACAGCGCGACCACGGGAGGTGCAACCGCCGGTGCCACGAGGACCTCGGCGGGCGCCGGCTCCGGCCCGGGCGCTGCCGGCACCGGTGCTGCCAGTACGGGAACTGCGGGCGCTGGCATCTCTCCGGGCTGCACGGTCTCAAGTTCCACGAACGCGGTCCCGGTGCGTACGAGGTCGAGGCGCAGCGCGGCCGTGTAGGACAGATCAACGATCCGATTGGCGATGAAGGGGCCGCGGTCGTTGATGCGCACGATGACACTGCGGCCGTTGGCGAGGTTGGTCACGCGCGCATAGCAGGGGAGCGGCAGCGTGCGATGCGCAGCGGTCATGGCGTACATGTCGTAAGGCTCGCCGCTCGAGGTATTGTGGCCCTGAAAATCCGGGCCGTACCACGAGGCCACGCCGCGCTCCGTGTAGCCATCGGCGCTGGCGAGCACCTGGTAGCGGCGACCGTTCACGTCGTAGTAGGGCGGGTTGCCGTGGCTGCTGCGCGGTTCGAGACGCGGTATGGCGCCCGGGGCGGCGGCGGTGTCCGGACGTGGAGGGGCCGGCACGGCGCGCCGCGGCGCCGAGGCGCAGGCGGCGAGAAGGAGCGATCCGGCGCCGGCCGCAACGATCGCCGCCGCGCGCGGCGCGCCCATCAAGGCGCGTCCGCGGCCAGCACGCGCGCCACGAGGGCCCCGGCCAGGTCATTGACCGCCATCGCGTACAGCGGGCTGCGATTGTAGCGCGTGATGGTATAGAAATTCTGGAATCCGACCCGGTAGCTCGTGCCGTTCTCCAGCGCCGCGGGTATGAGCATGCAGGGCGTGTCGTCGCCCAGCAGGCTCACTACGCGTATGCCCTGGCCACGCAGCGCGCCCAGGGTATCGCTGAGCGCCAGGCTCGCAGCGGGCGCCGGGGGCGGCGCGTTACGGAGGTCAGCCTCGGCGAGCACCGGCTGGCCGTCCGCCCACCCATGCTCCTGCAGATAGTTGGCGACGCTGGCAAAGATGTCGGCCCAATCGTTCCACAGATCACGATGACCGGTGCCTCCCTCGTGAACCGCGTAGCGCTGGAAGCTCGAAGGCATGAACTGCGCTACGCCCATCGCACCGGCGTACGAGCCCAGCGTCGTGAGCGGGTCGAGTTCGCCATCGTGGCTGAGCCGCATGAACTGCTCGAGTTCCTGCTGGAAGTACTCGGCGCGCGCCGGATAGTCGAAGGCGAGGGTCGTCAGCGCGTCGAGGACGCGGTAACGGCCCGTGATACGGCCGAAGGAGGTTTCGATGCCGATGATGCCGAGCAGGTATTCGGGGAGTACGTGCCGCTCCAGGGCGATGGCATCGAGCAGCTCGCGGTGCTCGCGCCAGAGCCTGGCGCCGGCGTCGATGCGATCGCTGGTCAGGAAACGGGCGCGATATTCCCACCAGGCCAGGGCTTTTTCCGCCGGCCGGTTCATCGCCTCGATGATGGCAGGCTGCGGCTCGGCTTTGGCGAGCAGCGCAAAGGCGGCGGCGCGATCGAACCCCTTGGAGGCGAGGTGCTCCACGAAGGCGGTGATGTCGGCGCGGTCCAGATCGAAGCGCGTGTGGCCAGGCAGGACACGCTCGACCGGCGCCGCGGGTTCCGTGTCCGGCGCAGCCAGCGACGGCACCGCCAGCAGCGTGCAGATCAGCAGCAGCGGCAGGGCGCGCAGCATCACGAGTTGACGAGTTTCCGGTGGGAGTGAAGCCCCATCAGGATACCGAAGCCCGCCAGCAGCGTCACGACGGAGGTACCGCCGTAGCTGATGAGCGGCAGCGGCACGCCCACCACCGGTAGCAGGCCGCTGACCATGCCCGCATTGATGAACACGTACACGAAAAATGTCAGCGCGAGGCTCGAGCCCAGGAGTCGCGCAAAAGTACCGCTGGTCTGCGTCGCCAGAAAGACCGAGCGCGACACGATAAACAGATACAGCAGCAGCAGCACGATCAGGCCGAGCAGCCCGAATTCCTCGCCGATCACCGCGAATATGAAGTCGGTGGAGCGCTCCGGCAGGAAATCCAGCTGTGCCTGGCTGCCGTTCATCCAGCCTTTGCCGAACAGGCCCCCCGAACCGATCGCGATCTGCGACTGGATGATGTGGTAGCCCGAGCCGAGCGGATCGGATTGCGGGTCGAGGAAGATGCGGATCCGCTGGCGCTGGTAATCGTGCAGGAATTTCCAGCCGAAGGCCGCGGCGCCCGCGCCGGCCACCGCCAGGCCGCCGATCACCTGCCACTGCAGGCCCGCCATCAGCACCACCAGTGCGCCGGTGGCGAAGATCAGTACCGCGGTGCCGAGGTCGGGCTGCATGGCGACCAGGCCGACCGGAAGCACGATGATCGCCGCCAGCAGCAGCAGGCTGCGCCAGTCCGGCGGCAGGCGGCGCTCATGCATGATCGATGCGGCCAGCATCGGAACGGCGAGCTTCATGATCTCCGAGGGCTGGAAACGGATCACGCCCAGATCGAGCCAGCGCTGCGCGCCCTTGCCGACGTAGCCGATCGCATCGACGATCAGCAGCAGCAGGATGCCCGCGCCATACAGCCAGGGCGCGATACCGCGCAGGAAATTCGGGCTGCTGTGGGCCAGGCCGATCATCGCCACCGCACCAAGCGCGATGCGCAGCAGCGTGCGCAAGATCGTCTCGAGGCTCTGGCCCGAGGCGCTGTATTGCACCAGCAGTCCATAGACGGCGAGCAGCCCGAGCCCCACGAGCAGCGGGCCGTCGAGCTTGAGGGCCGAGAGGAGTCGTGCCGTGGCGCCGAGCGTACGGCGCGCGGCCGAATCGCGGGAATCAGTCAGGATCATGGAGCGACACTCCCGCCCGCTGTGGCGGGCAGCCCTTCGAGCAGATAAGCGTCCATCACGCGGCGGCCGATGGGCGCAGCGGCGCTGGCGCCGAAACCGCCATTTTCCACCAGCACGCACACCGCAATGCGCGGCGTCTCTGCCGGGGCGAAGGCGATGAACCAGGCGTGATCACGCAACCGTTCCGCCACGGTCTTCTCGTTGTAGCGGGCATTCTGTCCCACGGTGTAGACCTGCGCAGTTCCGGTCTTGCCGGCGATGCTGTAGCGCGCGTCCCTGCCGATCACGGCGGCCGTGCCGTAAGTGGTCGCCCCGATCATGCCGCGCAGCATCAGCGCCCAGTCCGCGTCGCTGACGCCGGTGGCACCCGCGCTCGTCACGGGCGCGTTGGCGATTAACTTGCCCGCTGCGTCCCGCGCGCCCAGGACCACGCGTGGCCGGAAACTCGTGCCGCGCTCGGCCAGCACGCTGGCCATGTGCGCGAGCTGCAGGGGCGTGACCGTGAGGTATCCCTGGCCGACGCCCAGGTTGACGGTTTCGCCCGGATACCAGACC
>DATFUG010000005.1:0-7858 GCA_035261025.1 Steroidobacteraceae bacterium
CCAGGGCGCTGAAATGATCCGATTGCACAGCGCGCACACGGCCCGCCAGGCGATGACGCCGGATATTTCGCCGCGCCACCTCGAGCGCGCCGGGCGAGAGGTCAAGGGCATCGACCTCGGCACGTGGAAAGGCCCTGGCGCAGGCAATCGCGATGCAGCCCGAACCGGTGCCCACATCGGCCACCTGGCGCACGCGAGCGGGATCGATCCACGGGGCAAAGCCGCGCTCGATCAGCTCCGCCAGCGGCGAGCGCGGAATCAGCACGCGTTCATCGACGTAGAACTCCAGGCCGGCGAACCAGCAACGGCGCGTGAGATAGACGGCCGGGACGCGCCCTGCGATGCGCCGCTCCACCAGCGCAGCGAGCGCGGCCAACTGTTTCGCGGTGACCGCGCGGCGCAGGCGCGCCGCAGCCGGGTGGCGCGGCAGGCGCAGGGCATGCCAGACGAGCGCCGCGGCGTCGTCACGTGCGTTATCGGTGCCGTGACCGTAGTACAGGCGCGCGCGCTGCAGGCGGCGTGTGACCCGCTGCAGGAGCCGTGTCACCGTCAGCGGAGGCGGCCGGGGCTTGCGCGCGGTATGTGATAATCGATGCATGACTCTGCGGCGCCCGCTTCCCTTGCTGCTGCTCTTAGGGGTAGTCGGCGCGCTTGCCGGACTCCTCGTGGCGCGCATGCTGTCACAAAAGAGCGTCGTGCTGCAGGGTGGCACCTGGCTGCCGCAGCCGCGCGCCATCGCGCCCTTCAGCCTGACGGATCTGCAGGGCCGCTCTTTTTCCAAGCCGGCGCTGCTCGGGCATCCGAGCCTGCTGTTCTTCGGGTACAGCGGCTGCCCGGATATCTGCCCGACGACCCTGGCGACGATCCAGACCGTGCTGCGCCGCTCGCCGCGGCCCGCGCTGCAGGTGCTGTTCGTGACGATCGACCCGGAACGCGACACGCCGGCCACGCTGGAGCCATACCTGCACGCCTTTGGCGGCCACGTGGTCGGCCTGTACGGGAGCGCGGCCGCGCTGGCGCCGCTGGAGCAGAGCCTCGGCGCGCTCGCCGGGCGCCGAGGAGGCACCGCCGGCGGCTACCGCATCGATCACACCGCCACGCTCTACCTGATCGACGCCAAAGGACGCATGGCCGCGGTGTTCACGCCGCCGCTGAGCGCCGCGGCCCTGGGGGCCGACCTCGACACGCTGGCGCAGGCCTCGATCCTGTGAGCAGCGAAAGCGGGCTCGGGGAACGCCTGTTCGTGACGCTGCAGCGAGCGCTGCCGCAGCACGCTCTCTCGCGCCTGATCGGCGCCCTGGCGCGCGCGGGGTGGCTGCGCCGGCCGCTGATCGCCCTGTTCCTGCGCGCCTACCGGCCCGACCTGCAGGACGCCGCAGAGCCGGACCCGCGCCGGTATGCGAGCTTCAATGCCTTTTTTACCCGCGCCCTGCGCGCCGGTGCGCGCCCGCTGGCGGATCCGGAACGCGCCATCGTCAGCCCCGTCGATGGCACAATCAGTGCGCTCGGGCGCATCGAAGCAGGCCGCCTGCTGCAGGCCAAGGGCCACGACTATTCGCTCGCCGCGCTGCTGGCCGGCGATGAGGCCCTGGCGGCACAGCTGCGCGACGGCGGGTTCATGACCCTCTATCTGGCGCCCTTCAATTATCACCGGATCCACATGGCGCTCGGGGGCCGACTGCTGAGCACCCGCTACGTGCCCGGGCGACTCTTCAGCGTCAATGACACGACGGCGCGCCTGGTCCCGGATCTGTTCGCGCGCAATGAGCGGGTGGTCCTGGAATTCGAAGGCGAGTGCGGGCGCTACGCGCTGGTGATGGTGGGCGCCCTGTTCGTCGGCAGCATGAACACCGTCTGGCACGGCGATATCGCGCCCCGCGGCGGCCGGGCCCCACGCGCACTGGCGTTGCCCGGGCCCGGCCAGCCGGTCCAGCTCGCGCGTGGTGCCGAGCTCGGGCGCTTCAACATGGGATCGACGGTCATCCTGCTGCTGCCGGCGGCGGCGGGAGGCTGGGAGACGGGCCTGTCCGCGGGGCGCACGCTGCGCGTCGGGCAGCGGATCGGCGTCCTGCCCGGAGCAGGTCCGCGATGAAGCCCTCGACCCCGCACTGGCGCCCGCTCGCCACGCGCGAGATGCTGCAGCGTCGCGCCGCGCTGCTCGCCACCGTGCGCGAATTTTTCGCGGGTCGCGCGATCCTGGAAGTGGACACCCCGCAGCTGGTGAATTTCGCCGTCACCGACCCGCAGCTGCATTCGGCCGAGGTGCGCTGGCCGGGCGCCGATTCCCGGCTGCGCTTTCTGCACACCTCACCCGAATACGCGATGAAACGGCTCCTGGCGGCGGGGAGCGGTGATATCTATCAGCTGTGCCACGTCTTCCGCGGCGGAGAACGCGGCGCGCTGCATAACGCGGAGTTCACGCTGCTGGAGTGGTACCGGCTCGGCGGGTCTCTGAAGGCGCTGATGAACGAGGTCGACGCCCTGCTGCGCGCGCTCCTCGGTGCCAGCGCGGGAGGCGCGACGCGGGCGGTGAGCTACGAGCAGGCTTTCCAGGAAGCCCTCGCACTGAACCCGCTCACCGACTCCGATGAGGCGATCGCCGCTTGCGCCTGCGCGCGGGGACTGGACGCCGCGCTGGTGCAGCGCTGCAACCGCGATGAGATGCTGGACCTGCTGATGGGCGCGCAGATTGGTCCGCGCCTGGGAGAGGATGGCCCTGTGTTCGTGCACCGGTATCCGGCCAGCCAGGCCGCCCTGGCCCGCCTGGACCCCGCCGATTCGCGCGTAGCGCTGCGTTTCGAGCTGTATCTGCACGGTGTCGAGCTCGCCAACGGCTTTGAGGAACTGACCGAGGCCACCGAGCAGCGCGCGCGCTTCCAGGAAAATCAACGCAGCCGCGCCGCGCGTGGACTGACGGTTCCGGCGATCGATGAGTACCTGCTCGCGGCGCTGGCCTTCGGGCTCCCGCCCTGTGCCGGGGTGGCGGTGGGCATCGATCGCGTACTGATGCTGGGCAGCGGAGCCCGGAGCATCGGGGAAGTGCTCCCCTTCAGCAGCGAGAACGCGTAGGCGCCACTGTGGGCGGGGCGCTCACCCCTTGGCGCGCGAGATATACACGCCGGTGCGCGTATCGACGCGGATGATCTCACCCTCGTTGAGGAACAGCGGTACCCGGACCACCGCTCCGGTTTCCAGCTTGGCAGATTTCTGGCCACCGGTGGCGGTATCGCCGCGCAGACCCGGATCAGTCTCGACGATCTTCAGCTCGACGTGAGCCGGCGGCGTCACGACCAGCGGCACGTTGTTCCACAGCGTGACGGTGCAGTTCACGCCGTCCTTGAGCCACACCGCGCCTTCGCCTACGACGGCCTTGTCGGCCGAGTACTGCTCGAAATTGTCCGGGATCATGAAGTGCCAGAAGGTGCCGTCGTTGTACAGATACTGCATCTCGGCGTCGGTCACGTCGGCCGCCTCGAGGGACTCGCCCGAGCGGAACGTACGCTCGATGGTCCGGCCGTTCTTGAGATTGCGCACCTTGATGCGGTTGAAGGCCTGCCCCTTGCCGGGCTTGACGAATTCGTTGTCGACGATAGCGTACGGGTCGCCATCGAGGATGACCTTCATCCCGGAACGGATCTCACTGGTGGTGTAACTCGACATGGCTGCGCTCGCCCGCCGGCCTTTGGCAAACTGGCCGTCCTGAAAGGGCGCGTATGATAGCGGCATCACCTTCCGCCTGCCAGGGAAGTGCGACGGCGGTCGGTTGCGGGTTGTGGCAGCGGGCCAAACCGCGGCATGGCGCACGGCGCGGCACGGGCATAATGCTAGACTTTTCACCCTTATGGCCAACCCAAATCGGCACCAGTGGCCCTCGGAGCAGGGATTGGACGATACGGCGGCAGTTCCGGTGCTGGTCCAGAGCGTTTCCCGCAACCACGTGGAAATGCTCAACAGTCTGCTGCGCAATGCCGGCCTGGCGGCGCATTGCACCTGGATACCGGCGGTGCAGGATATCGCCGATGCGCTCGAGCAGCTCAATCCGGAGCTGCTGGTGTGCATCGAACCCACGGACAAGGATCTGAAGGCCATGGCCTCGGTACGCGACCTGGTCGCTTCCGCCGTGCCCCTGGTGGTGGTCCGCGATCAGCCTTCAGGCGCTGCCGCGGGCGAGGACATGGCGAACGGGGCGCGGGATACGGTGGCCCTCGGGAGCGTAACGCACCTGACCGGAGTCCTGCGCCGCGAGCTGCGCGCCTTCCGCATGGAGCGCACGCTCACCACGACGCTCCGTTCCGCCCAGGACTACCGCCAGAAACTCGAGACCGTGCTGCGCCGCTCGAACGATGCCATCGCGCAGGTGCAGGAAGGAATCGTCGTGCAGGTCAATGATTCCTGGCTGGAGTTGTTCGGCTACGCTGAGCCCAGCGCCCTGATCGGCCAGCCCGTAATGGACCTGTTCACGCCGGAGTCGCAGGCGCCGCTCAAGGGGGCGCTGGCGGCCTGCCTGCTCGGCCGCTGGAGCGACCATCTGCTCAAAGTGGACGCGCTGGTAGGCGATGGTTCGACCGTGCCGCTCGAGCTGGTGCTCGACGCCAGCGAGTATGACGGCGAGCCCTGCGTCCAGCTGATCGTGCCGGTGTTCAAACGCGACGACAAGCAGCTCGCCACCGAACTGGCGGACGCCGTGTGCCGCGATGCGACGACCGGCCTGTGGCTGCGGCGGCACCTGCTGCGCCTGTGCGGCGAGCGGCTCGCCAAGCCCCCCGCGGGGGGCGTGCGCTGCTTTGCGCTGGTCCGCATCGACCGGTTTGACCTGCTCTCCAGGGATATTGGCGTCAGGGGCGCTGAAGAATTGCTCGCGCTGTTTCCGGCCCAGATACGCGCCATGCTGGGACCGCATGACATTGCCGGTCATTTCGGCGCGGCCAGCCTGCTGCTGCTGCTGGAGCGGGGCAACGCGCGCGACGCCGAGGCCTGGAGTGAGAGCCTGGTGGAGCGCGTCGGCAAGCACGCCTTCCCGGTCGGCGAACGCCGCGTGAGCATCAGTTGCACGGTGGGCCTGGCGCTGGTGGCCAACTCCGATCCGAACCTGGACGCGGCCATCAACGACGCGCAGGAATCGGCGCGCCGGGGCGCCGAACGCGGCGGTAATCGCGTCGTGGCCAAGGAGCGGGTCGATCAGGACGCGCGGGTGCTGGCCTATGACCAGGTGTGGGTCAAACACATCAAGGCGGCGCTCACCGAAAACCGCTTCCACCTGGTGCAGCAGCCGATCGCTTCGCTGAGCGGCGGCACACAGAAGATGTTCGATGTCGCGATGCGCATGCTCGACACGCAGGGCCGCGAGGTCCTGCCCTCCGAGTTCCTGCCGGCGGCCGAGCGCAATGATCTGATGCGTCCCATCGACCGCTGGGTCCTCGGGGCGGCGCTGGCGTCCATCGCCAAGCGCCAACCGGACCAGCTGTTCGTGCGGCTGTCGCGTGACAGCGCCCTGGATACGACGCTGATGGAGTGGCTCGATGCACAGCTCAAGACCACGCTGGCCGAACCCCAGCGGCTCTGTCTGCAGGTGACCGAGGCGGTGGCGGAGAACAACATGCCCGCCATGCACCAACTGCAGACCGATCTGGCCAAGCGGCGCGTGAAATTTGCGCTCGAGCATTTCGGCGGCGGGCGCGATTCAGCGGGCCTCATCGGCGTGCTGCCGGTTGATTTCCTGAAAATCGACGGCTCCCTCATGCAGGGCCTCACAGGCGATCCGAAGCTGCAGCAGAGGGTGCGCGCCATCGTCGACACGGCCACGAAGCGCAACGTCAAGACGGTGGCCGAACGCATCGAGGATGCCAACACGATGGCGGTGGTCTGGCAGCTGGGCGTGCAGTTCATCCAGGGCTATTTCGTGCACGCCCCCGAAGAGGTCGTACTCAAGTCGTGAGGGTAGCGGCAGGGTGCCCGGCGGTGGTACCGGCCCTGCGGGCCCTGCTGGCGACGTCCCTGCTGGCCGCGCTCGGCTCCTGCGCTCCGGCCGGTACCGGCGCAGCAGCGCCCACGATCATCGTGGGTACCGGACTCGCGGCCTCGCAGCAACTCACCCGCGCCGTGGATGCCGGCGGCGTCCGATCACTGGACCCTTCGCTGTCCACCGACGTGCCCGGAGAGCGGGTGCTGGACGATCTGTTCGAAGGCCTCACGCGACTCGACGAACGCGGCGAACCGGCGCCCGGCGTCGCGGAGCGCTGGGAGCAGAGTGCCGACGGGCGAGTCTGGACCTTTCACCTGCGCGAGGCGCACTGGTCGAACGGCGCGCCGGTTCAGGCGGCGGACTTTGTCTATGCCTGGCGCCGCACAGTGGATCCAGCCACCGCCTCCGACTACGCCCAGGCCCTGGCTGCGGTGGTCAATACAATTGCGATCAGCGAAGGCCGCATGAGTCCGGCCACCCTCGGCATCGAAGCGCCTGATCAGCGGACCGTGCGGGTGCGGCTCAATGCGCCGACTCCATACCTGCTGAGCCTGCTGACGAAAGCCTACGCCGCGCCTCAATACGAGCCGGCGATTCGCGCCCACGGCGAATCCTGGGTACGGCCCGAAAATCTCGTGAACAACGGCGCGTTCCTGCTGCGCGAGCACGTCATCGGCGGGCGCATCACGCTGGTGCGCAATCCGGCCTACTGGAATGCAAGACAGGTGCGACTCACGCAGGTCACCTACCTGCCCCTGGATCGCGCCGCCCAGACCGACCGCTTCTTTGCCGGCGATCTCGCCTTCACCGATTCCTTCTCCGCCGAGCAGACCGCCTGGCTGCGCCAGCGCCTCGGCGATCAGGTCGTGAGCGGCCCCTACCTCGGCAATTTCGTGCTGGGCCTGAACCTGGTGCGCCCGCCGTTCGCGGGCAACCCATCGCTCCGCCTGGCCCTCACGCTGGCCGTAGATCGCGAGCCGCTGGTCCGCTACGTGCGCCAGGGCCTGTACCTGCCCGCCTACACGCCCACCCCGCCGCTGCCGGGGTACCGCGCTCCGGTGCCGCAGTGGGCGGGACTGCCCGAGGCGCAGCGCCACGCGCTGGCACGGCAGTACTACGCGGCCGCCGGCTATTCGGCGCAACGCCCGCTGCACGTCGAGTTGCACTACCCGACGGACTCGGACAATCGGCGCACCTACGAGGCGGTGGCGGCCATGTGGCGTGCCAATCTCGGCGCTGAGGTGAGCACCTACAACGAGGAATTCCGGGTGCAACTCAACGAGCGGCACCTCAAGAAGCTGAGTCTGTTCCACTTTGCCTGGATCGGCGATTATCCGGACCCCTTCACTTTCCTGCAGCTGTTCCAGACGGGTTTTGGCTACAACGACGGCGGTTATTCCAATCCGCGCTACGACGCCTTGCTGAACGCGGCCGGCAACGAAGCCGACGCCGCGCGACGCTACGACGAGCTGGCACAGGCCGAGGCCCTGCTCAATGCGGATGTAGCCTGCATTCCACTCTACTATTACGCCACCCGCCATCTCATAAAGTCTTACGTGCGCGGCTGGACCAGCAATATCCAGGACCGCAATCTCTCCCAATACATGTACCTGCTGGAACACCAGGGGCAATAGCGTGCTGCGTTTCCTGTTGCGCCGGCTGCTCAGCGCCTTGCCGACCCTGCTGGTGATCGCGACGCTGGCCTTCGTGCTGCTGCACCTGACGCCCGGCGGACCCTTCGACTCCGAACGGGTCCTGGTACCGCAGATCCAGCACAGCATCGAGGCCCGCTTCCACCTCGACGAACCGCTCTGGCGCCAGTACCTGCGCTACCTGGGGGATCTGGCGCACGGGGACCTGGGGCCCTCCTTCCAGTACCGCAACACTTCCGTGAAC
>DATFUG010000006.1:0-3252 GCA_035261025.1 Steroidobacteraceae bacterium
GGTCTGGTATCCGGGCGAAACCGTCAACCTGGGCGTCGGCCAGGGATACCTCACGGTCACGCCCCTGCAGCTCGCGCACATGGCCAGCGTGCTGGCCGAGCGCGGCACGAGTTTCCGGCCACGCGTGGTCCTGGGCGCGCGCGACACTTCGGGCAAATTGATCGCCAACGCGCCCGTGGCGAGCGCGGGTGCCACCGCCGTCAGCGACGCGGACTGGGCGCTGATGCTGCGCGGCATGATCGGGGCGACCACTTACGGCACGGCTGCCGTGATCGGCAAGGATGCGCGCTACAGCATCGCCGGCAAGACCGGAACGGCCCAGGTCTACACCGTGGGACAGAATGCCCGCTACAACGAGAAAACCGTGGCGGAACGGTTGCGTGATCACGCCTGGTTCATCGCCTTCGCCCCGGCGGAGGCGCCGCGCATCGCAGTGTGCGTGCTGGTGGAAAACGGCGGCTTCGGCGCCAGCGCCGCGGCGCCCATCGGCCGCCGCGTGATGGACGCTTATCTGCTCGAAGGGCTGCCGGCCACAGCGGGCGGGAACGTCACGCCATGATCCTGAACGATTCCCGCGATTCGGCCGCGCGCCGCACGCTCAGCGCCACGGCACGGCTCCTCTCGGCCCTCAAGCTCGACGGCCCGCTGCTCGTGGGGCTGGGGCTCCTCGCCGTCTATGGACTGCTGGTGCAATACAGCGCCTCGGGCCAGAGCCTCGAGACGATCCTGCGCACGCTGCTGCGCATCGCGCTTGGAGCGGTGGCGATGATCGGCCTGGCGCACAGCAGTCCGAATTTTCTGCGCGGTATCGCGCCCTGGCTTTATGGCGCGGGCATCCTGCTGCTGCTGGTCGTCGATGTGATGGGTTACGTCGGCAAGGGCGCGCAGCGCTGGCTCGACCTGGGCCTGATCCGCTTCCAGCCCTCGGAGATCATGAAGCTCGCCGTGCCGATGCTGGCCGCATCGATCATGCACGAGCGCCGCCTGCCGCCGGACTGGCGGAGCCTGCTGCTGCTGGCGGCGATCATCGTGCTTCCGGTCGGCCTGGTCGCCCCGCAGCCCGACCTCGGCACCGCGCTGCTGATCTTCGCCGCCGGCGCTCTGGTGGTGCTGATGGCAGGCCTGCAGTGGCAGGTGATCAGCGGCCTGGCGGTGGCCGGCGCGGGCGCCGCGGCCTTCGGCTGGAGATTCCTGCACGATTACCAGCGCCAGCGGATCCGCATCTTCCTCGACCCGCAGTCCGATCCGCTCGGTTCGGGCTACCACATCATCCAGTCGCAGATCGCGATCGGCTCGGGGGGGCTGTTCGGCAAGGGCTGGATGAACGGCAGCCAGGCACAGCTGGATTTCCTCCCCGAACGCTCCACCGACTTCATATTCGCGGTGATCGGCGAGGAATTCGGGCTGCTCGGCCTGATCGTACTGCTGCTGCTGTATCTGTTCATCGTGTCGCGCTCGGTCTTTCTGGCGACCCAGACCAGCGGCACTTTTGCGCGACTCCTGGGCTCGAGCCTCGCGCTGACATTTTTCGTGTACGTGTTCATCAATGCGGGCATGGTCAGCGGCCTGCTGCCGGTGGTGGGCGTGCCGCTGCCGCTGATCAGCTACGGGGGTACCTCCGTCGTGACGCTGCTGGCGGGCTTCGGTATCCTGATGGGGCTCCACTCCCACCGCAAACTCGTCAACTCGTGATGCTGCGCGCCCTGCCGCTGCTGCTGATCTGCACGCTGCTGCCGCCGCCGTCGCTGGCCGCGCCGGACACGGAACCCGCGGCACCGGTCGAGCGCGTGCTGCCCGGCCACACGCGCTTTGATCTGGAGCGCGCCGACATCACCGCCTTCGTGGAGCGCCTCGCCTCCCGGGGATTCGGTCGCGCCGCGGCCTTTGCGCTGCTCGCCAAGGCCGAGCCGCAGCCGGCCATCATCGACGCGATGAACCGGCCGGCGGAGAAAGCCCTGGCCTGGTGGGAATATCGCGCCCGTTTCCTGACCAGCGATCGCATCGACGCCGGCGCCAGGCTCTGGCGCGAGCACCGCGAGCTGCTCGACGCCATCGCCCTGGAGCGGCATGTGCCCCCAGAATACCTGCTCGGCATCATCGGCATCGAGACCTCCTTCGGCCGTATCACGGGCCGCTATCGCGTGCTCGACGCGCTGACGACCCTCGCCTTCGACTATCCGGCGCGCGCCGAGTACTTCCAGCAGGAGCTCGAGCAGTTCATGCGGCTCAGCCGCGACGGCGAACTCGACCCGCTCACGACGCTGGGTTCCTACGCCGGCGCGATGGGCGTGGCGCAGTTCATGCCTTCGAGCTTCCAGCGCTACGCAGTCCACGAGGGGGGCGCCGGTCATCGTGATCTGTGGAACGACTGGGCCGACATCTTTGCCAGCGTCGCCAATTACCTGCAGGAGCATGGATGGGCGGACGGCCAGCCGGTGCTCGCCGAGGCGGACCTCCGTAACGCGCCGGTTCCGGCGCCCGCGGCGAGCCTGGCGCTCAGCGATACCCTGGGCGCGCTGCGAGGTCGGGGCATGCGCGTGGTGAGCCTGCTGGGCGACGATACGCCCTGCATGCTCATACCCGCAGTGCTGGAGAATGGCACGAGCTACCGGGTCGGATTCCAGAATTTCTATGCCATCACGCGCTACAACCGCAGCCCACTGTACGCGATGGCGGTCAATGACCTGGCCGGGGCCCTCGTGGCGCGCGTGCTGGCCGCGGACGCGCCCTGATGCGCGCGCCGCGCGCGGCGGCGCTCCTCGCGGCCAGCGCCGGATCGCTCCTCCTCGCCGCCTGCGCCTCGGCGCCGCGGCGCGCCGTGCCGGCCCCTCCAGGTCCGGCCGCCGCCCCTGACGCCATCCCGCGTGTCGAACCGCGCAGCAGCCACGGCAACCCGCCCTACTACGACGTGAACGGCCGCCGCTACCAGGTGCTCGCCAGCGCCAATGGCTACACGGAGCGTGGCGTGGCCTCGTGGTATGGCCCGGATTTTCAGGGCCACAATACCTCGAGCGGCGAGCCTTACGACATGTACGCCATGACCGCTGCGCATCGCACGCTGCCGCTCCCCTGCTATGCGCGTGTGACCAACCTCGCCAACGGCCGCAGTGTCATCGTACGCATCAACGACCGCGGCCCCTTCATCGCCAATCGGATCGTTGATCTGTCCTACACGGCCGCGCTGCGCCTCGACATCGTCCGTACCGGGACCGCGTTCGTGGAACTGCAGACCGTGCAGGCGGGTGAGGCGCC
>DATFUG010000007.1:0-18769 GCA_035261025.1 Steroidobacteraceae bacterium
CTGTCGCTTCCTGCGGCGGAGGTAGCGGAACTGGCATGGGCCACATGAGCCTGGCCGTCGCCGACGCCCCGATTGATGGCGCCCAGGCCGTGGTGGTGAAATTTACCGGCGTCGAGCTGACAGGAAACGGCGGAAATCCGCTCACCATTACCTTTGACCAGCCGAAAACCATCGACCTGCTCAACCAGAGCGGCATGGCTTCGGCGGTGCTGTTCGACCAGTCAATTGCCGCAGGATCCTACGGCCAGATTCGCCTGATGGTGGTGGCGGACGGCGACCCGAGCAATTCCTACATTACGTTGTCCGATGGCACGATGCATGGACTGCAGGTGCCGAGCGGCTCCCAGACCGGCTTGAAGCTCGTCTCCGGATTTACGGTGCCGGACGGCGGTGTGGTGGACTACACCATCGACTTCGACCTCCGCCAGGCGATTACCTGCCCGCCGGGACAATCTCCCGCGTGCATTCTCAAACCCGCGCAGCGTCTTGTCCAGAATACCCAGGTGGGCAATATTCAGGGCAATGCCAGCGCTGCGTTGGTGACGCAAGGTTGTGTGTCCGGTGTGTACCTGTACAACGGTTCGGTGACCATGCCGGAGGACATGAACAGTACGGCGTCCACGATGGATACCAACCAGCCCATCGCATCGAAAGCGCTCAGCGCGACCTCCCAGACACCTTACTCTTATCAATTTACCTTTCTGGACCCCGGCACCTACACGGTCGCCTTTACCTGCCAGGCCGACCAGGACAATCCCGACCAGGCTGACGCCGCCGTCACCTTCAGTCCGGTCAAGACCGGCATCATGGTCACGGCCAATATGACGACCACTGCTGACCTTCCATGAATTTCCGTCGACTCCGTTGATATACCCATAAGGGACCGGGAACGGCGCGCCTTCCTGTGCTGGGCTTCGGGCTCGCGGATCACAGCCTCGCTTTTGTCGTCGAGGGCTGCGACGGCCTCGTCGGAGTCCTCTTCCGCGTAGTGAAGAGCCAGGCCGCCGACCGCGTGATCGATGAGTTCACAACCGTCCCACGCTCGCGCCCAGGGTGACGAGAAGCTCGTCCAATTGTGCAAACGTCTCGGGCATCCCACCCTCCATCCCGGCGATGGCACCGTCGAGAGCTTCCTTCGAGGGATAGAGCTCGTGCATGACCAGCAGCGTCTTGCCACCTTTTTCTTCGAAGGTCACCGTGGTGACGGCACCGTCGTCACTTTCGTCATTAGTCCAGACGAGGCGCGCGTTCGGCGTCACTTCGATGTACCTACCGAAGAACTCCATAGGCTTTGAGGGATCGTTGCCGAACACGAGACGGTACTTGCCCCCGACACGAACATCCATCTGGCAGGAAAGCAGGGACACGCCGGCCGACTTCGGTACCCACCACCGCTTGAACAACTCGGGCTTGGTCCACGCCTCGAACACGATGCGCGCCGGGCCGTTGAAGGTTCGCGTGTCGACCAGCTCACGCTCGGACTTCCGTTCCACCGTCGTGTGGTTCTTCATGGGGGCGGGTTCACTCTCTCTTCCTGCGGCCTTCGACCCTCTCCTTCTGTTTCAGCTCTTCGACAACCTGGTCCAACTCGTCGAAGCGTGAGTCCCACAGCTGGCGGTACCTCTCGATCCATGCCGTCGCTTCCTGCAGCCGGCGCGGACCGAGCTTGCAGGTTCGCACGCGCCCGACCTTCTCCGTCATGACGAGCCCGGCCTGCTCCAGGACGCCGACGTGCTTCTTCATGCCCGTGAGGGTCATGTGGAACTTCCCGGCAAGATCCGTGATCGACGCGTCGGCGCGTCCGAGCTGCTCCAGAATGCCGCGTCGGGTGATGTCCGAGAGCGCGGCGAACGAGGCGTCGAGACGGGACCTCGAATACTGAACCATATGGTTCAGTATATAACGCACTTAGTGGCGGCACGCAAGGGGAGGCCGAGCGCGCGCTGAGGTGCCGGTCACCTCCACTCCCAAACCGACCTCATTTCGATACAGATTCGATCCACTCCGCGATCCCCAGGCCCGAAGGGCGACGCGGCCTGACAGCGGCGGGTGTACCGGCACCGTTGATGCCGCGCCAGCGTGCGTGCCCTGACCGATCGTGCCGCGGCGCGGGTCGCGCTTCAACCGGCGAGGACGCTGCGCACGTGGCGGCGGAACTCCGGCACGGCCATCAGCGCCTTGCAGCGCTCGAACCGGCGCAGCGCATAGGCCCAGAAATCATCGACCGGATTGCTGTTGGCGTGCTGGATCAGGCCCCACAGCGTCCACAACAGGTCGCACATCGCCTTGTAGATGACCATCCGCCCGCGATCGGTCGGTCGCGCTTCGCCACCGAAATAGGCGCGCAGCAGCTCTTCATCCTGCGTTTCACTGAAGCCGCCCTCAATGGACAGGTCACCCAGGTCCCACAGCGGATCGTTCATGCCGGAATATTCCCAGTCGACGAGCCACATGCGCTCACCCGTGTCGAGGAAATTCTCGCACAGTGGGTCACAATGGCAGGCGGTGTGCGGCAGGGCCCGTGCATTGAGCGCGGCTCGCACGGTTTCGGCTTCTTTGACCACATCGTGGTAGCCGACCGGAAGCCCGGTGTCCTTGCCCGCCAGGACCTTCAGATAGTCATCGATCATGGCGAACAGCTCGAAGCGAAAGGTGAAGAGCGCGTCAGAGCCGTGCAACCGGCGAAACACCGCACCCGCGCGTGCCGGCGCGCCCGGCTTCGCTTTGAACGTCTCCGCGGACATCGTCCCGGCATCGTCGATAAACCGCGTTACCATCACGCCGGTGGCCGGATCGGCATGCAACACGGCAGGGCTGACCCGCACGCGCGCCGCCTCGAGTGCTGCCCGGACCTCATGGATACGGTTAATGTATTCCTCGGTGCCCTGGCCAGGCACTCGCAGTACGTAATGCTGGTTGCCCTGATCGATGCGGAACACCAGATTGGTGAGCCCGCCGAGTCGCGTGACTTCGAGGTCGCGGTCCTTACAGTGTCTAAAGAGGTCGAGGTCCTTGAGAATCCGCCGCGCTTGGGCCAGGCCCTGATCATCCATGGTCATGCCCTAACGTAGCGGGAGGCGGAGCGGAATATCACCACGGCGTCCGCTCTATAATCAAGCCCGTGCCTGTTAATGTAGGTCTTGCCGCGCGCGCGACGCTTGCCAGGAGGGCCATGCATGAGTGAAATCTCAAGCCTGGGACTGGGACTCATGGGTTCTGCCGTGGCACGCTCCTTTGTCAACGCGGGGCGCCGCCTGACGGTCTGGAACCGCTCGGGAGCCAAGGCCCAGCCACTCATTCAGCTGGGAGCAAACGCCGCGGGCAGCGTGCGCTCGGCGGTGGCGGCAAGCCCGATCGTCCTGATCTGCATCGATGGCTATCGCACCACCCAGACTCTGTTCGATGAGCCGGGGGTCGTCCGCTTGCTTCCCGGGCGCATCATCGTGCAGCTTAGCAGCGGCAGTCCAAGCGAAGCGCGCCAGGCCGAGGCCTGGTTCACGGCGCGCGGCGCGCTGTATCTGGACGGAGCGATCCTGGGGGGCCCGGCGACGATGGGTACGCCCAAGTGCACGGTTCTGGTCTCGGGCCGGCGCGAGATCTTCGACAGGTGCGCCGCGCTGCTCGGCGCGCTGGGGAGTGGCACGCGCCACATCGGCGAGAAGATCGGCGCGGCGGCGGCAATCGACATGGCTTACCTGGCCAGGCAGTACGGCATGTACGCCGGTGTCGCCCACGGCGTGCTGATCTGCGAATCGGAGGGCGCTAATCTCGACGACTATGCCTCGGTGTTCCCGGAGAGTGATACCGGACGATGGATGATCGATGTGGTGAGAAAGAGCGCCTTTGCAAATCCTCCGGCGACGCTGAGCGTGTGGAACGCGGCATTGCGGGGCCTGCAGGAACAGGCGCGCGAAGCGGGTATCACCAGCGAACTGCCGGACCTGGTGGCGGGCATGCTCGATCGCGCCGAGGCGGCGGGCTTCGGCGCCGAGCACATCGCGGCCATGGTGAAAGTGCTGCGTAATAAGAGTCGCTGATGGAAGACCAGGCTGGCGAGCTGTATCACCGTCTGATGGTCGACATGCTTCAGGCCATCTGGGGCGAGGGGTTCCTGTCTCCGGGCGGACCTGAGGAAATGGCCCGGCTGATTGGCGCCGTGGATTTGCGCGGACGGGCGGTGCTGGATGTCGGTTGCGGTGCCGGGGGCTTCGATATTGCCCTGGTCCGCGAACATGGCGCAGGGTTTGTAACCGCAATCGACGTGGAGGACACCGTCGTGGGCAGCGCCCGCGCGCTCATTGCCCGCGAGGGCCTGGAGGCGCGCATTGGCGTCGTGAAGGTCGCGCCCGGTCCACTGCCGTTTCTGCCGGGCAGTTTCGATGTCGTATTTTCCAAGGACAGCATCGTCCACATCGCCGACAAGCACGCCCTCATGGCCGAGGTGTTCCGTGTGCTCAAGCCCGGCGGCTGGTTCATCGCCTCGGACTGGCTCATCAGCCATGATCACGCGCCCTCGCCGGAGATGGCCGCCTATATCGCCGCCGAAGGGCTTGAATTCGGCATGGCCTCGGCCGACAGATACCGGGACGCGATGCGCAGCGCCGGATTCATCGAGGTGTCGACCGACAGCCGCAACGCCTGGTACCGGGAGGTCGCGAAGCTGGAACTCGAGCGGCTGCGAGGCCCGCTCGGTGTGGCGACCGCCAGAGTGGTCGGGCAGGCACTGGTCGACCAGAACATCCTGATCTGGTCACGCATGATTCCGGTGCTGGAGAGCGGCGAGCATTGCCCGACGCACCTGCGTGCCCGCCGGCCGCCGACCACGACGCTCTGAGCGCAAGGGCCGGTAATCGCGTAAGGACACGACGCTCCGCGCCGCACGCAACTCCGAAATCGCGGTGGCTCAATCCGCTGGGCTCAGTGGCTGGCGCGATTCGTCCAGTTCCTGGCTTTGCCCCATGTGATGGCCGCAAGCGTCCCCGCCGCCGCCGGGAGAAGGCCATAAAGGACATCCAGGCGATCTACAGCGTACGGTCCCCAATGGTTCGAGGCCACGACATACGCCGGAAGAGCGAGCGCAGCGAGAAATGCCCACCGCCACACCCATTTCGGCCGCAAACACGACAGAATGAACGCGATCATGAACATGCTTATGCCATAGGGCCATCGGGTGGCACTGTGCAAGTCGATCAGCGCCGCAGTAAGGCTCAGCGCACCCCCCGCCGCCCATGCGGAGCCACCGTCGAACAATGTCCTTGCGAATTCACGTGCGCCCATGGAGAGGCCTCCTATTGACCACATAAGGCGTTCACGGCCATTGTTGATGTACTGCTGCTCAGCAATGAGCGCCTCACCCCAGGCGCGCCGACTCGCAGGTAACGATGTCCGTATGCACCAATTCAGAATCCGTAACACCAGATTCAGATTGCGCCGAGTCATGTCAGCTCTGACGCACAGCACGAAGCGAAATACTCCTGGCTGTCGCCCCCTGGAGTATTTTGTTCGTGGCCTTGGACCCTGCACCTGACAGACGATATAGATGCCGCGGCGGGCGCCCGGGATCGGGGCTCTCTTCCCACCGGGTTTCGAGCCAACCCTCATCATGAAGGCGTGAGAGAAGGGGGTACAAAGTGCCTGACTTGATGTGCGTAAGCTTGCTCAAATCGTATCCGTAGCACCAGGATTGGGCGCCTTGCTTGAGGGCCTGGAGAACAATGAGGGTCTGAGGAGAGATGCGCATGCCTAAGTCTATATATATAGACTAAGGATTGTCAAGGTCTCGCCGGGTGTTTGGTCGCGATATCGCCGTTTCTGGAATTGCCTCCGCGACCAGTGGCGTCAGGAATTCGTCTTGGCGGTTATGCGACGGGCAGGCGCCGCAAATGATTGATTGGAGCGGGTAGCTGCCTTCGCGCCTCGCCGCCCACAGCAATACATTTCGGGCAGTTGCGGCGCCCTTGACCGTGCTGGTACGTATCGCTATAGTACGTGACGTACTATGCAAGCCCCGCTTGAACATGCCCTCCTGGGGCTACTGCAGCAGCAGCCCCGCTCTGGGTACGACCTGCGCAAGGTCTTCGCGACCACGCCGATGGGAACCTTTAGCGACAGCCCAGGGGCCATTTATCCGGCTCTCCACCGGCTGGAGCGGCGCGGGCTGATTCGCGGTCAGATTCAGGACAGAGGGGGTCTTCGGCGCCGTCGACTCTTTCGTCTCACAGCGGCGGGACTGCACGCTTTTCGCCTCCTGCAGGAGAGGCCGATCGCACGCGATGACCTCGCTCACCTCGAGGCGCTGATGTTGCGCTTTGCGTTCATGGACCAGTCGCTCGGCCCAGCCGCTTCCGTCAGGTTTCTAAAGGCACTGGCGGCTGAGCTCGCAGCCCATATTCCCACGCTGCGCGTGCACCTGGCTCCGGACATGCCGCTGTCCGCCCGGCTGGCGCTGGAACATGGCATCGGCGATTACAAGGCGCTGCTGAGCTGGACCCGATCTGCTGTTTTGCGCTATCGCGGAGCGCCCAAAGGAGGCCGGCTGTCATGATCGTCCGAGCGCTGCTGTATTGCCTGCTCGGGGGCCTGCCACTGTGCATCGGGGCCCTGGGCGCCGGCCATCTGGTCCAGTTCTATGTCTCGGGCGTGGTGCTCGCCACGGCCTTTGTGCCCATCGCGGTATTCGGGCCGCGTACGGTGACGGGCCAGTTCGGCATCATGGCCCCAGTCCTGTTGATTGTGACGGCACTGTGTCTGTGGTCAGAAAGCGTGCTGTTCATTCCGGAATCACGCGCCAATGCGGTCCGCGTTCTCGCGGACGAATCGGTCATGTTCCTGGTTCTGGCGGCGGTACTGGCATCGCTGGCCAGAGTCTGCGCGCTCTGCCGACCTGCGGAGAAACCGGTAATCCCGCGAAGGGTAGGGGCCGTACTGCTCCTTATCGTCGTGTGCGGTGTCCTCTACGCCGCGTACTACCTGTTGTTTGGGAGCATTACGTACGAGTTCTTTACCAAGAAGTATTATCCGGGCGCACCTGCGGCGGTGGCGCGACTGGGCGGGTGGTTCTGGCTGATTCAAATCGCGCGTGGCGTGTTAATGACGGCCGCGGTGCTGCCCGCCATCTATACCCTGCGCATGAAGCGCTGGCACGCGGCGTTGGCCATCGGCCTGCTGCTCTGGATCGCCGGAGGCGGCGCGCTCCTGCTCGCCCCCAACTCTTACATGGTTCCCGCCCAGCGCGTTTTCCATATCATGGAGATCATGGCCCAAAACGTGGCCCTCGGCGTGACGGCCGTACTGTTGCTACGGCCCAGGCCGCTCAGTGCATAGGGCTTGATTGTTGCGCCCCTGGGGAAGAAAACGGCCCCAGGGGACGGGTTTCAGCACGGTTACCTTACGACTCCCCCACTGAATAGGGTCCAGACTTGATGACAGTTCTGGCCGCGTCCCGAGGACGTGCACACGCGCCGCGAGGTCTCGTTGAGCGTGACTGTGATCTGGCTGCCCGTGGCCGAGCTTGTAAGGATGGTCGGCAATCCGGAGCCGTAATACGGGCCGAAAAATGCGCCCGCGAGGTCGGACCCGAACCACAGTTGGATACTCATCGGGGGCGGGCTGTAGACCGATGCAAGGGTGCTGATGTAAATCGTGACCTGATTAGCCGGATCGCATGGGACTGTCGTACAAAGGCTGGTGTCGACGTTGTGGTATTGATGCAGGGCGCCAAAGCCCAGCGCGGTATACAGATCGACGGTGTCGGCCTGCGCCACCGCAGGCAGCAGAAGGAGCGAGCAGATAAGGCTTTTCATCGCAATCACCCTCCCTTCGAGGCAATACAGAAAGCGACCAAAATTCGATCACGCTCAATTCGTAATGCGACTCCCTGTTGGAAAACTGCGCGCAATAGACCACGCCACATATGCATGAACAAGCTGTCGGAATGAGCCGACATCCGATTTGTCAATAAAAAAAAATTATGTCGGGGCCACGGCCCGTGTGCGTTCGCACAACGCGTGCCGGCGATCTGGAAAATCCGGAGATCGCACCGCGACGCACAAACGGATTTAGGCGGGCCCCCAGAGCAGGTCGCAACTTGCCCGCCGACTCCCGCGATCAAAATGGCGCCCGCGGCGCGAAGGTGTTGTCCTGCACCAATGCCACGCTCAGTGCGGCGTCCAATGTCGGAACGTGGCCGGAGGGCCGGTCAGCGTGGCAAGAGGGGACCGGGTCTATTTATGGAGCCGGTAGCGATCGAGAGTCGGCTCCGTACGGGGTGCTCTGGCGTGCGAATATTTCCTGCCGGTCCAACGCTGCCCCGCCAACGCCACCAGTCGCCACAGCGCGTGGAAGGCCAGCCATAACGCAAGGCCGAATCCAAGCGCCAGAAGAATGCCTTCGGCAGAGAGCGCAAAGGTAGGCACCCAATCGCCGAAGGTGGCCCGAGCGAGCCCGGGCTCCATGTGTAGAGCGAGATACCCCAACTGATGGAAAAGCGATCCGCGCAGTGCGTCGACGGCGGCCTGCAGGTGCTGGACCGCGAGGACCATGGTCTGGACGGCGGCGCCTTCGGCGTGAAAGGTGGGGTCAGGACTGGCGATGTGATACTGAATGAGTTGCACCAGATCGCCGTGAAAATTCTGATCGGCGATCTGTTGCCAGGGAGCGAGATCGAGTCGCGCCTGGTCGAGTCGACCCCCGAGGCGCTGGGCGTACTGCGTGATAAAGCCCGGCACGAGGCCGCCGGTGATGACAGCCGAGAGCAGCAACAAGCGGTCGAACAGGCCGCGTATAAAAAGCATTGAGTGATGGCCTCTGCTACGCCCGTGGACATTACTCCAGCGCGCGGTGTCCGTGCGCAATTGGGTCACAAATCTGCAACAGGGGAGCGGAGGCCGCCTACTGGCGCCAATAGCGCATGGGTTGCACCACAATGGCTTGCAATGCACCGAGACGGGTCGGTGCAGAAATGTGAACTCTTTGCGCGGTGGCAGTGACTAATGGACTTACCGCATAAGGAGACAACGATGAGCTTTGACCGCAACACTCAGGGTTTTACCCGACACGCCGGAATCAGTCGTCTCGGCCGAATTCTGGTATGTGCCATCGTCGCTTGCGCCCTGACGGCGATGTTGTGGGGTGAAGTGGGCGAGGCAGCGGCCCAGGCCGCACAGAAGGCCATTGCCGAGCAGAGTGCGGATGACCAGAATGCAATGATGCGTGACGGAGTCGATGCGCGACCCGGAG
Organism: Steroidobacteraceae bacterium; assembly: GCA_035261025.1. Classification (GTDB taxonomy): domain Bacteria; phylum Pseudomonadota; class Gammaproteobacteria; order Steroidobacterales; family Steroidobacteraceae; genus FEN-1191. Next base: position 9,238 of record DATFUG010000007.1, read on the forward strand.
GGCGTAGAGCGGCTCTGAGCTAATTCGGAAGCAGGGCCCAGAGTGCCAGTGCGGCAGGTACGCCCTGCACAATCAGAATGCGGCGGTTCACGGTAAAGCCGCCGTAGATTCCGGCGATGAGGACGCAGACGAGGAAAAACTCACGGACCGGGATCCCCTGGGTTCGCAGCGCCAGGCCCCAGATCAGGCCCGCGGCGAGGAAGCCGTTGTACAGGCCCTGATTGGCCGCGAGAGCCCTCGAGGCCGCGGCGAATTCGGGCGTCGTGCCGAAGATCCGGCGGCCGGTGGGACGGTCCCACAAAAACATTTCGAGTACCAGGAAGTAGACGTGCAGGGCGGCCACGAGCGCCGTGAGCACAGCAGCGATGGTGTTCATGAGCATTGCTCCAGCGGTTCGCGCGAGTGAGACTCTTCTCTCTTTGCGTTCGGGCGTCAAGGCCGGCGATGTAGCCGGGCAGTCGGGGTCATATAATGGAGTGCGGATGGATGTCACCCGCCTTCAGGGTCCGATGGCCCGTGGTAGCCTGCACTAGCGGTATTACGCTATCCTAAAAGCGCTACCACAAGGTAACACATGAGCCAGGCACCCCTGACCAGCTGGCATTTTGCGAGGCCGGAACTCGCGGAACACCATTTGAAGGCCTTCGATATGGGGCTGATTTCGGCGACCGCGTTGCATGCCCGGCGCCGGATGGGCAAGACGGAGTTCCTGACGCAGGATCTGACCCCGGCCGCCGTGGTACGCGGGCTTGCGGTCGGGTACTGCAACCTGTGGCAGGAGGATGAGGATCCGACGGAGGCCATCGCTGAGGCGGTCGCGGCCTGTTCGGTGCCCGGCCGGATGCTGGCCAAGGTCCGGGCCCGGCTGCACACGCCGCTTGCGAGCCTCAAGGTCTCGGGAAAGGTGGGGGCGCTGGCCGAGGGCGGCGCGGAACTCGGTTTCAAAGCGGCGGAGAAGAAGCAGGTCGCCAGGCTCCGTGGTGCCTTCAGCACCTTCGATCGGAGCCGCAATCGCGGGCTACTACTGGTCGATGAGGCACAGGTGCTGGCAGACAAGCGTCACCACGCCCTGGAGAAGGCGCTGCGCGGATTACTCGATACCCGCAAGGAGCGTCTGAAGGTGATCTTCACGGGATCGTCTGAAGATCGGCTCAGAACCATGTTCGGGGCGGAGAACAAGGCCTTCTATAACTGGGCTCGGGTGGAACCGCTCCCGCTGCTGGGCGCGGCTTTTGTGCGTGAGTTGACCCGGCGCGCGAACGCCCTGACGACGATGAAGCTGAAACCCGAAGACAGTGAACGCGCCTTCGAGGCGCTCAAACGCGTGCCCGAACTGTTTCGGCGGTTTCTGTCGCAGTACCTCGCGAATGCGTTCGAGGGCGTGGATCGTGCCATCGAGACCTGCCGACAGTCGGTGTACTTAGAAGAAGGGTTTGCCACGCGCTGGGAGAAAATGCTCCCCGCTGACCGGCTGATCCTGCAGTGGGTGGCGGCGGGCGAGGCGGACCTGCATGGGGCCAAGTCCCTGGGGCGATTGGGCAAGGCGTTGAAGCTTGGGCGGGCGGCCGATCGTTCGGTGCCGCAAAACGCGTTGAAGCGCCTGCGGGAGCGACAGATTCTGATTCAGTCCGAAGTCGGGGTCTACCGGTTCGAAGATGACACCTTCAAGGAGTGGGTGCTGACGGAGAGGTTGAAGTAGGCCGTGCGGGAATCGCTGACAGGCATAGGGCAGAAGTGAGGACGAACAATGCTGAAACTCCTGGGACTCGTGTTCATCCCGTATGCCCTGTTGTGCGTTTTCGTTTACGCGCGGCAACGATCGCTCATCTATTACCCGACACCGGCGAGGGCGAGTGCCGTGGGGGAGGCCGTGCCCTTTCCAGTCCCTGGAGCGGTGCTGCAACTCTGGGTGGTGCGGCGTCCCGGGCCATCGGCCGCCATTTACTTCGGCGGGAATGCAGAAGCGGTGGCGGGCAGTGCAGAGGAGTTCGCTCGCGCGGCGCCGGATCGGACCTGGGTGTTTGTCAACTATCGCGGGTACGGTGGCAGTACGGGGAAACCGAGCGAAAAGGCCCTGGTGGCCGATGCACTTGCAGTGTGGGACTGGGCGAGCGCGGAGCATTCCGAGGTTGCCGTCGTGGGGAGGAGTCTGGGCTCAGGCGTCGCGGTGCAGCTTGCTGCGGCCCGACCGGTCAGTCGCCTGGTGCTCATCACACCGTTCGACAGTCTCGTGAGCGTCGGGCGGGATGCCCTGCCCTGGCTGCCGGTGTCGTGGCTCGCGAGAGATCGCTATGAGTCGGTGAGGTTTGCTCCGGGTATCTCGTGCCCGACGCTGGCACTGATTGGAGGAAACGATCGGGTCGTTCCTCCTCGGCACGCCCGGGCGCTGGTGGCCGCATTTCGACCCGGTGGGATCTCGGCGATAGAGGTGCCCGGGGCCGGGCACAACGACATTCAACTCTGGCCGCAGTTTGGCGCGACGATCGGTGGATTCTTAAATCCGGGGACGTGACAAGAGCGCTTCCTGCGCACAGACATCTCATCAATCGTCACTTTGCTGTAACGGCGAGCCTTGTCCAGACCACATCCTCGTTGTTGCGTCGATCGATGAGCGCGATGACACTTCCCCGCTCGTCCCGCTGAAACAGCAGCCGGCCCTCAATGCCCTTGCGAAAGTAAAGGTCCGGTGCTTCAGGCACGAGCAGCTCTTTGGGCCTGCCCGCCCTCTGCCGGAATAATTGTTCGCCTTCAGCCGATACCGTGAGCAGGACGCCGGGGGCAAGCTGATACGTGCCCACGTAATCGCGGTAGTGCTTCGCATCCGGGCGGCCCGGCGCCGGGTCTTCGTAGTACCGGAGCACCTGCTCCGCGACAATCTGGTATTCGCCCTCACGTCGAACCCAGGTGTCCGTCTCGTGGTAGCGCGCCTTCATCTCCTGGCCGTAGATGGTTTCCGTTTCGTCCATGTCGTAGCTCAGTATGGCCGTGTCCGCAACAATCCGGCTCTGCGGATTCACCACCTTGATCGAGCCTGAATAGCCTGTGGGCAACGCAGACTGCGCCGCGACGAACGCCTTCTTGTCCATGATGTGGCCCGTTTCATCAATGATGAGGCTGTCCGCCGCATAATATTTCTCAAACGGCCGGCGGTCCCCGGTGGCGACGGCATCCACGATGGCCTGCGCTCGTCGCGTCAGCTCCTCCTGCGTGATCGGCGGGCCTGGGTGGCGCGAACAACCGGCCGTGCCCAGTGCAGTGGCGGCAAGAAGTCCTACGATCGCGAGCTTGGTCATTGCAATGGCTCCCTCAGCGCAAGCCCGCGGAACGCCAGGTCGAATCGTTACCCAATTGGAGAGGGCGGGCGTGCCAATAATCGCACCCCGCTCCAGGATTCGATACCCCAAGGATCAGTCTTCGCTACCCTACCGCTCCATTGAGCGCGCCGCGGGGAGCCGCGAGTACGGTTCCGTCACCAGATTCTCACCCGATCCGATTCGGCCAGATACAGTGACGAGGTGGCCGGAACCTTGAAGGCGTCATACCAGCCATCGACGTTGCGTACCACGCCATTGACCCGATACTGCGCCGGACTGTGCTCGTCGGACACCAGGCGCGTGCGCAGGGCCTCCTCGCGGATGACTTCGCGCCAGGCCTGAGCCCAGCCCAGGAAAAACCGTTGTTCACCGGTGTAACCATCCAGTACCGGCGGGTCCTCCCCGTGCAGTGAAATCCGATAGGCTTCCCGCGCGGCACTGACGCCGCCGAGGTCCGCGATGTTCTCGCCGATGGTGTTGGCGCCCTTGACGTGCACGCCCGGGAACGGCTCAAAGCGGTCATATTGGGCAATAATTTCCTTTCCCATTGCGGTGAAGCGCTCGACGTCTTCGGATTTCCACCACTGGCGCAGCCGCCCCGTCTCATCCAGCTTGGCCCCCTGATCATCGAAGCTGTGGCTGATCTCGTGCCCGATGACACCCCCGATGGCCCCGTAGTTGACGGCCGGATCCGCGGCCGGATCGAAGAAGGGTGGCTGCAGGATGGCCGCCGGAAAGATCACCGCATTGAATTCAGCCAGATTTTCGGCGTTCACCTCCTGCGCCAGCAGGCCCCACTCGCTGCGATCCACCGGGCGATCGAGCCGGTCAATCTGGCGGCGCCATTCGTGGGCGAGGGACCGGCGTTCGTTGCCGACCGGGTCATCGGCGCGAATCTCCAGGTCCTGATAGGTCTTCCAGTGCTCCGGATACCCGATCATCACCCGGAACGAGGCGAGTTTTTTCAGCGCCGCCTCGCGCGTCTCGGGCGACATCCACGCCAGCTGTGAAATCCTGACCTTGTACGCCGCCATGAGATTGTCGGTCAGGGCGGTCATCTTGGCCTTGGCCTCGGGCGAGAAATGGCGTGCGACGTAGAGCGTGCCCAGCGCATCACCGATACTGGCATTGACGGCGCTGATGCCTCGTTTCCAGCGTTCACGCTTTTGTGGCTGGCCGTTGAGCACATGGCCCCTGAACTCAAAATAGGCCTCGTCATAGGCCTGCGGCAGGATGTCCGCATAGGCGTCCAGGCAATGAAAGGTCAGGTACGCCTGCCAGGTCCGCAGCGGCGTGTTCAGGAACAACCTCGCGAGCGCGGCGATTGCCGTGTCCTCGGCGACGATGAACCGGTCGAACGAGCCCGGCAGCTGCGCCTCGTTAAACGCGGCGTAGAACGGATAGTCCCGGGCCATTGCCACGAGTTGGGCCCGGGTCTTGGGATGATAGGTCGCGTCGTAGTCCCGGCGCTTTTCGTAGGGCCAGGAGACGGCCGCAATCTTCGTCTCGAGGGCCAGGATCGCCTCCGCCGACTTCGCCGCACCCGGATACTTCGCCAGGGTCAGCATCGCTGCGATGTAAGTCTGGTACTGGGTCCGGATGGCGGCAAAGGAGGCACTTGGATCCAGGTAGAAGTCCCGATTGGGCAGTCCCAGGCCCGACTGGGTGACCTGGATGGCGTAGCGGCCGGGCTCTTTCGGATCAACGATCGGGAAAAAGGCGATCGGGCCCCCGTAAGGCTGAGTGGGCCGGGCCATGAACCGCGCGACATCGCGATGGGAGTCCAGCGTTGAAATCCTTGCCAGTTCCGCCGCGATGGGATCCAGCTTTGCCCGTTCGATGGCGGCGGTGTCGGCGTAGGCCCGGTAGAAGTCAGCCACCCGGCGTGTATCCGAGCCGGCCGGCGGGGCCTGGGCCAGTAGCTCATCGACGATGGCCTTCAGGTCTGTCTCGGATTTGGCGTTCAAGCGATCGAACGTGCCCCAGCGCGAGCGATCCGACGGCACCGGAGTGTTCTTGATCCAGGTGCCATTGGCGTAGTGAAAGAAGTCATCGCCCGGATTGACCGAGCGGTCCAGGCCGGTGAGGTCAAAGCCCCAGCCCCCGGTCGCGGGAGCGCTGGGATCCGCGGCGGTGGTCCCACCCGCGCCCAACAGAACAAGACACAGGGCTGCCCAACGAAGTGTAAGTGTGGTCACGGTGAAACCTCGATTGGTGGTGGTTATTGAATGACGAGCCAGCATGAGGAAGTGATCTCCCGCCCCACGCTTCCGGAACCCCGTCGGCGGGCTGGGGGGCGACGTCCACAGTATTTCATAAAAGAGAAGATTTATGAATAAAGAGGTAGACCGCTACGGAAGGCAGAAGTTTCACGGGGCACCCACGGGCGCGGCACGCCGGCATCCGTCCCTAGCGGCTCCGGGCGCACCGTGGCGGCTCAAGACTCCGAAACACTACAATTGAGCGCCCGGCGTCGCGGTGGCGCCGGCTGATCGAGGGATACGGTGACCCAGAAATGAAGACCTATTGGATTGTGCGGCGCGATCAGATTGAGGCCCTGTCCAGTCCGACGCGGCAGGACATCGCCGACCGGCTTGGCGCGGTAGGCCCCTGTACAGTCGCTGTCCTGGCTGCCGCGTTGGGGTACCGGCCGACCGCCTTGTACCAGCACCTGGTGGCACTCAAGCGGGTGGGTCTGGTGGAGACCTTGCCAAAGGCCCTGGCGCGCGGACGACCGGCGACGCAGTACCGACCGGTCGCCCCCCTGATCCGCTGGGCACGCGCGCCGCGCCTCGAGCAAAACCGCCGTCCGATGGCTCGAGTGGCGAAGGCGATGGCCACGAGGGCCGCCAAGGATTACGCGTTGGGTTTTGAGGTTCCGCACTGGGCGATTGAAGGGCCCGGGCGGAATCACTGGATCTTTCGCCTGGTGACGCGCCTGTCCCGGCAGAGATTAAGACGGATCAATGTCTTGCTCGATGAGGTGGCGCGCTTGGCCTACACGCCTGATCCACGGCCGGGACCCCTGGTCAGCATCGCGTGCCTGCTGTCGCCGATCGCAGAACAGGCCCATTCGCGCCGCCCGGACCGGAAAGCCGCGCCGCCCTCCCGGCGAGCGATCAAGGGCAAGCGCTGAGCGCCTTGCACGGAGAACTCGATCGTTGATTTATATGAACTTATTAGGCTCCCTGGGGGTCTACCCAGCGCTGTGGTGACTCAGCCCTGCTTACGCAAGGAGAATTCTTGTGAGCAACCTACGATGGACCTGGCCTCGTCGGCACTTTTCCGGCCTCGCCGGTTTGGCCCTGTTTTGCGCTCTGGTGCCGGCCCATCCGGCCGCGGCCGACAATCTGCTGGGCCTTTACGTGGGTGGTGCGGTGGGGCAGTCGCAACTGGAAGCGGGTATCCCTACGGTCGACGCGCCGCTCAACGCCTACGATTTCAAGGAAAATCACTCGGCGTATAAGTTCATGGTGGGCATCCGGCCTATCTCCCTGTTCGGCGCCGAGGTCGAATACCTGAACTTTGGCCACCCGAGCAGCACCGTGGGCACCACGACGAACGACGTGTCCATCAACGGCAGCGGTGCCTTCGCCTTGCTGTTCCTCCCGATCCCCCTCGTGGACGTTTTTGTCAAAGGCGGCTTCGCCAGGCTCCAGGCTTCTTCGACTTCGTATGATCCGCTGTTAAATTGCGGCGTCGTGCCCAATCCCAATTGCCCCTATGCACGGTGGCATGGCACCACCAGCGACTTCGCGGCCGGTGCGGGAGCCCAGTTCAAGCTCGGATCATTGGCGGTGCGCGGCGAATACGAGCAGTTTCGCGTTTCGGGGGGGAACCCCAAGTTCCTGTCCGTTGGGATTACCTGGGCACTGTAGGGCGGCGACGCCGCCCGGTACTCTTTCCAATCGCGCCCATCAGATCAAGGCGGAGCCTTAGGGATGGGTCTTGTATCTTACGATCAGCGAGTGACCGTCACATCCCGCACTGACTCCGTCAATCACGGGTGCAAGATAGCGAAAATGCGCGACCGTACGCTCGGCACCGGAGCGGAATACAAACGGCGGATAGGCGATCAGCGTCCGTATATTCTCGACATGCCCGTCGGCAGCAATATTGAAGGTTTCGCGCACATAGCCGTCGAATCCCCAACGCAGCGCTTCCCGGGGAAAGTCTCCGGAGTACACAGTGTTATTGGCCACTACAGGACGTACATCGAACAGCATGCATTGTGCGGGAGTAAGCCCCGCCGCCTTGACCTTCGTGTCGGCACCCGCCGCATCGCCCGCCCGGCGTTGCAGCAATGCCAGATGAAGAATGGCCACGTCGCGCACGGGGTCGTGCTCGCCGACCACATCGGACGGGTAGGCCAGGACGCGCTCTAATATCGGCCGCGCGTCCTTGAGCCGGCCGTCGGCCTCCAAAGCGAGCGCGTATTCCAGGGAGATCCACGCGGTTGCCGCCGATCCTGGGTCAGTTTGCTCCAGGGTCGCAAGTTCCCTCGCACGCGTGCGAACGCGCCCAGCGGTCGAATTGGAAGACGGGTCTTCAGGCTTCAGCATCATGGCCAGTGCGCGGGCGGCGGCCGGTGCCCCGGCCTTGTCCAGGGCCGTGGTCAGGAGACTGGCCAGCGTGACTACTTTCTTGTGGTCGGTCTCGATCGGCAAACGCGTCAACAACGCGGGAATCGCCGCGACATCGTCGTGCTCGAGGCGGGGATCATTGCCTGCCACGTACCCCTTTCTAAGCGGCGCGAGGTCTTCGCGTGAAAGTTGCTTCCCAGCCAGCCACGCGAGCGTCTCGCGGTAAAACGGATCTGAGAGGCCTCGGGTACTGGGGCGGGAGTCGCAGCGCAATTCGACGCGCACCATGTTTCGCCAGAATGACGGCAACGTGGCAATTTCGTCAGGATTCCATCTCCATTCCTTCACCGCCTTCGCAAAGGCAATTCCCAGCGTTCCTGGCCGGCTGGCATAGATCGGCGCAGCGCCCATCACATGCCCGTCTGCCGCGATCGAGAACTCGATGACGACCACGTCATCTGGACGAATGTCTGCAGCCTCACTGCAGAGCGGCGGACTGCCGAACCCGTGGGTCCACTCTTCGGACTCCAGGTGACCGGCACCAGTCCAGGCCAGGTATTCGCGGGCTTTGTCCGCATGATCAGACAGCAGCGCACCAATTGCCGCGTCCCCGCGAATGCCAATCTGAATCAAATTCACCTGCGTCCCACCAATGCCCCCGGACAGTTCTATCGCCTTGGTGAGGAATGGCATCGCCTCGCGGGCCTGCCCGAGATTCAAAGTCGCGCGACCCCGCAAACCATAGTATTGAGCGTGCAAGGGCTTGGCATAGGAGGAGGCTTCCGGCGAGGCCAGTACGGTATCCATCAAGGCAGCCGCTTTGGCTGGATCGACGGTCATGTAGCAGAGCGCGAGCCCGATCTCGGCGCGAGCCACAAGCTCGGCGCTCTTGGCCTGCTGCGCGGCTCCCAACCCTTTGTCGTAGGCCTCTATGGCCGCAGGCATCGCCAGGGCGAACCGTTGGGCTTCCCCAATCGCCAGCCACATCATCGCGCGCTCGATATCTTCGTGGGGACCGAGACCCTTGAGGGCGATGGCCGCCTCGCGGTCCGCATCTTCGATCGCACGTTCGTGCGCGTAGGCCTGCGCGAGTCGCGCGTGAATGATGCCCTGGGAGCGGGAAACCTCTCCACCCTCGCCCGAACCGGCAATCAATGAGAACCCTGTGATTGCCGCCGGCCAATCTGACTTGTCGAATGCCGCCTGCGCTTCGTTATAGATTTGTTGCGGCGTGGGCGGCGTAGACGGCGTCGCGGGAGCGTCAGCCAGGAGCATCTGAGGTGGGCCAAAGAGCGCAAGCCCCACACTCAGTAGGATCAGACCGCGGCACGATGTCATCCTAAAGTCCTTCCAGTCGCTCCCTGGGGCTGTACCGGATGAGTCTACCCTTCCGCGTAAGATTCGGCCAAAAGGGTCCGAGCTGCCTCAGAAAGCCGTGGCGCCGATCGAAATGGTGGCGTGCCGCCACGCTTCCCGAAATCTGGCTGCTGCGGCATGCGCTTCGGCCACACGCCCCTCGGCCTTGAGCGCCTGCTGCAGGCCGAACAGGGCCCAGCCGTTGTCCGGATGGCGCTCCAAGTCCTCGCGATAGACGCGCTCCGCGTCCTGGAACTTCCCGTCGTGCATGAGTTCCGC
>DATFUG010000008.1:0-5001 GCA_035261025.1 Steroidobacteraceae bacterium
GAATCCGGCCAGCGTACTGCCCAGCTCGGCGATGCGGCGGTATTCGGCGGAGTCGAAGAACTCGCGCGTGAGGTGCTTGTCGGTGACCGAGCCATGCTGGGTGCGGTGCACGATGACACGGGCGGCGTGCCCGTCTGTGCCCGATCGCACCTCGGCCCTGAAGCTGCGCTCCGAATCCGCGCCGGCGTTCAGGCTGCTGACCAGTCCGGCACACCAGCCCGACAGGAAACCCGGGCGATCGAAACTCTCGAGCGTCACCTCGGGCTGATAGATCAAGGCATCAAGCAGACGCTCGTCATAGCGGCGCGCCCAGCGCTTGATGATGGCCTGCACTTCCATGTAGCGGCGTGCCAGCAGCTCGAGGGCCGAACCGCTGAGCGGCGCGGCGCCCGCGCTCACCTGAAGGGAGGCGGCTTCGAGGGCGCTCGAGAGCAGCAGCGCGTTTAGCTCGTTCTCGTCCTTGACGTAGGTCTCTGTCTTCCCGCGCTTGACCTTATAGAGCGGCGGCTGGGCGATGTAGATGTGGCCGCGCTCGATGAGCAGCGGAATCTGCCGGTAAAAGAAGGTCAGGAGCAGCGTGCGGATGTGGCTTCCGTCAACATCAGCATCGACCATTATTATCACGCGGTGATAGCGCAACTTATCGATATCAAACTCGTCGCGGCCGATTCCGCAGCCCAGCGCCGTGATCAGCGTGCCGACTTCCGCGGAGGAAATCATCTTGTCGAAGCGCGCGCGCTCGACGTTGAGGATCTTGCCCTTGAGCGGCAGGATCGCCTGCGTGCGCCGGTCCCGGCCCTGCTTGGCCGACCCGCCGGCCGAATCACCCTCGACGATGAAGATTTCCGACAGCGCGGGATCCTTCTCCTGGCAGTCGGCGAGCTTGCCGGGCAGGCCCGCGATATCGAGCGCGCCCTTGCGCCGTGTCATCTCACGCGCCTTGCGCGCCGCTTCGCGCGCGCGCGCCGCGTCGATGATCTTGGCCACGATGGCCTTGGCCTGGCTGGGCTGCTCGAGGAGGAATTCACTGAGCTTGGTCGCAACGGCGGTCTCAACGACGCCCTTCACCTCGGATGACACCAGCTTGTCCTTCGTCTGCGAGGAGAATTTCGGATCCGGCATCTTCAGCGAGAGGATGGCGGTGAGTCCCTCGCGGGCGTCATCGCCCGTGGTCGGCACCTTTTCCTTTTTGGCGGCCGATTCCTTCTCGATGTAGTCGTTCAGTGTGCGCGTGAGCGCGGCGCGAAATCCGGACAGGTGCGTGCCACCGTCCTTCTGCGGAATGTTGTTGGTGTAGCAGTACATGCTCTCCTGGTAGGAGTCATTCCACTGCAGGGCGACTTCGACCGTGGTCGCGCCCTCCATCGTGCGGAACCAGAACACGCTCTCATGCACCGGCGTGCGGCCGCGGTTCAGATGCTTGACGAATGCCTGCAGTCCGCCGGCATGCTGGAACACGTCGCGCTTGTCTTCGCGCTCATCGTTCAGCTCGATGCGCACGCCGGAGTTGAGGAAGGACAGTTCCCGCAGCCGCTTGGCCAGCGTTTCATAGACGAACTGGATATTGGTGAAAATCTTGCCGCTCGGCCGGAAGCGGATGGTGCTGCCGCGCTCGGTGCACGGGCCCACGTCGGCGAGCGGTGCCACGGGCTCACCGAGGTGATATTCCTGGCGGTGCATGCGCCCTTCGCGGCAGATCGTCAGCAGCAGCGTGTCCGAGAGGGCGTTGACGACCGAGACCCCTACGCCGTGCAGGCCGCCGGAAACCTTGTAGGAAGTGTCATCAAACTTACCGCCAGCATGCAAAACGGTCATGATCACTTCGGCCGCCGAGCGCCCCTCTTCGGGATGAATGTCGACCGGGATGCCACGGCCGTTGTCGGTGACGGTGACGGATTCGTCGGCATGAATGGTGACCGTGATGCGGTCGCAATGGCCCGCCAGCGACTCGTCGATGGCGTTGTCCACGACCTCGAAAACCATATGGTGCAACCCGCTGCCATCATCGGTATCACCGATGTACATTCCGGGTCTTTTCCGCACTGCATCAAGTCCCTTTAAGACCTTGATTTTACTGGAATCGTAGACGTCAAGCTCGGTCATGCGGGGGCCCTTTTTACCATACTCATATTATAGCTTGGTAACGCGGCCATGTTCCACGTGAAACGCCCTCTCCGGCTCGCCGAAGCGGGCCTCTTCGGGATGGAGCGCAGTCACGATCAACTGACCCTTCATCTTGCGAATTTCCCCCAGCATGACTTCGGTATGAGCCCGGTCGAGTTCGGCCGCCGGATCGTCGAGCAGCAGGGTTGGCGGACGCCGACCCCCGCTCCCGGCCAGCCGCGCCATGGCCAGCGCCAGGGCGGCGCCGAGGAGTTTCTGCTGGCCGCGCGACAGCACCTCGCGCGCCGGGCGGCCATCAATCCTCAACAGCACGTCAAAGCGATGGGCACCGCTGCAGGTGGTCTTGCGCTCCAGGTCCCGGGTGCGATGAGTGGCCAGGATCTCGAGCAGGCTGCGCTCCTGACCCCAGCCCCGGAAAAATCCCAGCGTGACCGGTTCGCCCAGCAAGGCGGACAGGGTCTCGCGCCAATAGGGCTCCAGCAGGGACAGCGTCCGGCTGCGCGACTCCGCCAGCAGCTCGCCTAAGCGGGCCAGCTCCGGCTCCCAGGCCGCGGGGTCCGCCCCCTGCTTCAGCGCCGCGTTGCGCTGCTTGAGCGTTTTCGAATAGTCCATCCAGGTGCCCACGAAGCCTGGTTCCACGTGGAACACTCCCCAATCCAGCCAGCGGCGGCGGTAAGCCGGGCCCTCTTCGACCAGGCGGTGAATACCCGGATCGAGCACCTGCACGGGGAAGGCCTCCGAGAGCTCCGCCAGCGAGCGGGCCTCGCGCCCGGCCAGCCGAACCCGGAGGCCACTGAAGCGATCGAAGCTCAACCCCAACACTGGGAAGCTCTCATCGTCCGTGCGGCCCAGGACCGACAGGCCGGGCCGGTCGTGACTGATCAGTTGTTCCGTATGGCGGGTCCGGAACGAGCGCCCGCGGCCCAGCAGATAGATCGCCTCGAGGAGCGAGGTCTTTCCAGCCCCGTTGGGGCCGGTGATCAGATTGACGTGGGGATGCAGTTCGAGCTGGACTTGCTTAAAGCAGCGCAGGCCCTCGACCTCGAGTGCCAGCAGACTCACGGCGGGTCCTACAGGCGCATGGGCATGACGACGAACTTAACGGAGGTGTCGCCGGGCGCCCGAATCAGGCAGCTCGAATTGGAATCGGTCAGGGCCACTTCGACCGTATCCACGTCAATCGCCGCCAGGGCCTCGAGCAGGTAGGTCACGTTAAAGCCGATCTCCATTTCATCGCCCGTGTAGGCGACCTCGACCTGGTCCTCCGCCTCTTCCTGTTCGGGGTTATGTGCCTGGATCGTGAGCTGATTTGCGCCGAACGTGAGACGAACTCCGCGATACTTCTCGTTTGAGAGGATGGAGGTGCGCTGCAGGGCCTGGCGCAGGACATCCCGGCCCGCGCTCATCGAAAAGGGTGGTTTGGCCGGTATGACACGCCCATACTCCGGGAATTTCCCATCGATCAGCTTCGAAGTGAAGCGAATGTCGCCGATCTGGGCGCGAACGTGATTAGTGCCGATGCTGAGCTCGATCTCCCCGTCCCCACCGAGGATCCGTTGCAGCTCCAGGATGCCCTTCCGCGGCACGATCACCTGCTGGCTGCCGTCGATGGCTTCGGACAGGTCGGTCTCCGCGAGGGAAAGGCGATGACCGTCGGTGGCAACGGCCCGCAGCTTTTTGCCTGAAGCCTCGAGCAGGGTGCCGTTGAGGTAATAGCGCACATCCTGCTGTGCCATCGAGAAATGGGTCTTCTCGATCAGGCGCTGGAACTGGGCGCAGCTCACGCGGATGGCCTGGCGCGCGTGAATCTCCTCGACCACCGGAAATTCACTCGCCGGCAGACTCGAGAGCGTGAAGCGGCTCCGGCCCGCCTTTACCACCACGCGCTCAGCCTCGCGCACCAGCGAGACCGTCGACTTCTCAGGCAACGCGCGCACGATCTCCAGCAATTTGCGGCCCGGCACCGTGATGTCACCGGCCTGCTGCACGCTCACGGTCGCGCTCGCGACCAGTTCCACTTCCAGATCCGTACCGGTGACTGAAAGTTTTTCGCCGCGCGCGATCAGCAGCACGTTCGCCAGCACCGGCATGGTCTGCCGCCGCTCGACAACACCCATCACGCTTTGCAGGGGACTGAGCAGACTCTCCCGCGATGCCGAGACTTTCATAGTATTAATTTCTTCTTAGGATTAAGACAGTAATGATTATTAGGCCTGTGAAGATCGGGGACAACCGCTTTCGCAACTCCTCGACCCGGTAATTCACGGTGCCGGTCACCGGCTCCTTGAAGGTGAACCACGCTGGCTGACTGTGTGTGCACTGTGGGTAAAGTTACCCCCCATTTTGCCCACAGCTTTTCAGGGTCACCCAGCCAGGGTTCTCAACAGGATTGAAAAATCCTCCTGGATGCGCGGCTCGCTGTCGCGCAGTTCCCGGATGCGCTTGCAGGCGTGCATCACCGTGGTGTGATCGCGACCGCCGAAAGCATCGCCGATTTCCGGCAGGCTGTGCGTCGTGAGTTCCTTGGCGAGCGCCATCGCCACCTGGCGCGGCCGCGCAACCGAGCGGCTGCGCCGCTTGGACAGCAGGTCCGCGATCCGCACCTTGTAGTACTCAGCCACGGTCTTCTGGATGTTATCGACCGTGATCAGCCGCGCCTGCAGCGTCAGCAGGTCCTTGAGCGCTTCGCGGGCAAACTCCAGCGTAATGGGGCGGCCGAGAAAGCGCGCGTTGGCGATCACGCGACGCAGCGCGCCCTCGAGCTCGCGCACGTTGGAGCGGATGCATTTCGCTATAAAAAAGGCCACTTCCTCGGGTAATTCCACCCCGACGAGCTGCGCCTTGCCGAGCAGGATCGCGACACAGGTTTCCAGATCC
>DATFUG010000009.1:0-9052 GCA_035261025.1 Steroidobacteraceae bacterium
GTTCATGGCTCAGGGCTCCAGGCCGGCGAGTTGGGGCAGCAGCGCGCGCAGCTTGGCGCGAGCGTGGAACAGGCGTGTCTTAACGGTGTTGGCCGGGCAATCCATAATCTTGGCGATCTCCTCGCAGGAATGCCCGTACCCATAGGCATATTCCAACGCCAGGCGTTGTTCGAGAGGCAGTTGCTGCATCGCCGTGAGGATCCATTCGGCGGTTTCCGCCTCGCCCTGTTCGTCAGGTGCCACCAGCGTTTCGTTCTCGATCGGCACGGCCTCGTACAGCTGGTGGCCCCGCGTGCGCAGCGTCTTGAGCGCGCGGCGGTAGGCAATGCCCATGATCCAGGTCGAGACCCGCGAGTCGCCCCGGAATTCACCGGCCTTGCGCCACACTACCCACAGCGTGTCATTGATGATTTCCTCGGCCACCTCGTAGCGGCGCGTCAGGCGCACCAGGAAGCGCGCCAGGCGGCGGTGATAGACGACGTAGAGTTCGCGGAATGCCTCGCGATCGCCCGCCGCCACCTTGTGCAACAGGCGCCGATCGCTGTCTTCACGGCTTTGGTGTTGCTGACTGAGTGGGGCGACCATCGGACATATCCTCTGTTTCACCGGTAGGTGCCCCGGGCAGGCCGATTCGGTTCACTAGAAGGACCAGGCGATCGAGGCCGCCAGCGGTCCGCCGGCAGGTCCATGCGTGTACTGGCGATGGTCTGCATTCTGCGCCCAGATCCAGGCCAGGTCGGCGCGCCAATGACCATAATGCCACGCGAGCCGCGCGTTTCCGTAGCCGTAAGCGGCATATTCCAGGCCTGGCGGGTCGTAGTAGCCCGCTCCGGCACTCAGGTCGAAGTGCGAGCGCAGAGTGCGGTGCAGCGAGGCTTCGTAGTTGAGGACGCCGTGGTTCCGGGCGAGACCATCTGTGTACGAGTAGAGGTTCAGGCCTGGCGTCCAGCTGGCGGCGATGTAGAGCTGATCGCGCCAGGACAGCGATAACCCCAGCTCGTCATAGTCGTAGCTGATGGGCCGTGGATCGCCGGGATAGCTGTAATGCGTGGCGGTGGCGCCGAAGTCGAAGTTGTCGCTCAGCGCGGTGCTCCATTGCAGGTAGGCATCCAGTTCAGCCGTGACGTGCCCGGGGAGCAGGCGCACCTGCGAGGCCCACAGGCCCGTCGACCAGCCACGCGCGAAGGCGTAGTGCACTTCGCCCTGTACCGCCGGGTCGCCATCGCTTTGCGAGACCCCGCGCAGGACGTAGTCGCTGGTCACGCCGAGCAGCCCGCCAGGCGCGGCATCCACTGCGGTGACGCTGCCGCAGACGAGCAGGGTAAGCAGGACGATGCCGGTTTTCGATGCCATGCGGCATGGATTGTATACAACCGCCTCCCGTGAACCATCACGAACAGGGACGGTACCTACCTCGCGAACACGTTTCACATCCGCCGAGGAATGCACCCATGATCACCACGCTGCGACTCCGTCCCTTCACTCCCTGGACTGCAGCGCTGTGCGCCACGCTGCTCGCGGCCTGCGGCGGCGGCTACGGTGGTGGCGGGGGCGGCGGTGGGGGCGGCTGCGGGGCGTATAGCTCCTGCACACCCACCGTGGTGATGACGACCGCGGCGGGCACGGTCAGCGGCACGGTGGCACTGACGGCGACGGCGATGGCCGCCGGCACCTATACCGTCATGAGTGTGCAATTCAAGGTCGACGGCGCCGCCGTCGGCACCGCCGATACCACGGCGCCTTACAGCTACAGCTGGGATTCAAGCTCGGTGGCCGACGGTTCGCACATGGTCAGCGCCACGGTCACGGATTCCGTGGGCCAGATGGCCACCTCGACCAGTGTGACCCTCACGGTCAACAACGCTGGGACCTATCCTGTCACGCTGACTTCCGGCCTGCTGTTTCCGGCCGTGACGACGGCCGCGACCGGTAGCGGCAGCTTTACGATCAACTATGCCAATGGCGACACCAGCGGTAGCGTTATGCTCGCTGGCATCGTGGTCACGGGCGCCGAGATCGGTGATGCCTACGCCGGTGCGAGCAGCACCGCGCTGTTCGCACTGACGCAGAATGCGGGCAATGCCAACGAGTGGGATGTGCCGGCCTCCACCACGCTCGATGCCGGCCAGCGCGCGGACCTGGCCGCCGGGAAACTCTACGTGCTGGTGCGCTCGGCCGCCAATCCGAACGGTGAGCTGCGTGCGCAGCTGTTGCCCACCGGATTCAGCGTCAAGGTCGCGGCGTTGACGGGCGGGGCCGAAGTGCCCGCGGTCGTCACGAGTGCCAGCGGGATGGTCGCCGTCACGATGGACAGCGCGGGGATGATGGCCGCAGTGCACGTCAACGTGAGCGGTATCAGCGCGACGGGCGCTGAAGTGGACGACTGCCTCCCGGGCATGGCGTGCTCCATGTTGGCCCCGCTGGCGGTGGATGCGCTGGATCCCAACCACTATTTCAACGACGCTGTGACGCTCACGAACACGCAAGTCACCGATTTCACGAACGGCTATTGGTACGCAAACGTGGTCTCCCTCGCGCACGTCATGGGTGAATTGCGCGGCCAGATCGTCAATGGGCCCTGACGCGGGCTACGCCGGGGTCAAGGGCCAGAGGTAAACCAGGGCGGCGACGGCGAGGCAGGCGAGGGCGGCCAGCACCAGGCTGGTGACCACGGCCGAGCGGAACCTGCCGCGGCCGATGAGGGCGACCATCGCCGTCTTGACGAGCGTGTTCACCGCGACACCGGCGCTCACCGCGGCCGCCGGATCGCGCCAGCCGCCGAGGGTCGGGCCACCGCGACTGATGGCGATGGTGATGGCATCGACGTCGACCAGGGCCGCGAGCGTCGCAGCAACGAAGCTCCCCGCTGCGCCCAGCCAAGCACGCGTAGCGGGTACGAGCACCAGCACGGCGGCAAACAGCAGCGCGAAGCTGAGCGCGGCCCAGAGGCTGAATGGATTGGTGGCGGCGGCGGGCGCCAGCGCGGCGCTCTCCCCATCGTGCTGCCGCGCGATCACCCATGCCGCCAGCAGGCTGACCCCAGCCATCGCCGCGACCGCGGGCAGCAGTCGCGGCAGAATGCCCGCACCGGCGGCACCGGCCAGCACCGTGACGCGCACGGCCATGACCGCCGAAGCGAGGGTGGCGGCGATGGCGGCGCTGCGCTCGAGTGCCGGTTCGGCGCGGCTCCGCTGCGCCATCGCGACAGTTACGGCCGTGCTCGATACGAGCGCCCCGCCCAGCCCGGCGACCAGCAAACCGCGCCGCTCACCGAGCAGGCGCGAGGCGATGAACCCGAGAAAGGAAAATGCCGCGACCAGGATGACCACGAGCCAGATTTCGAACGGATTCCAGGCGCCCCACGGACCATAGCCACGGTTGGGCAGAAGCGGCAGCACGATGCAGGTGATCACGCCGAGCTCGAGCACGGAGTTCAGTTCCTGTGCGCTCAGCGCACGTGAGAATCGCTCGAGCTGCGTCTTGGCGGTCAGTAGCGTGGTGACGGCGATCCCAGCGCTCGCTGCAAGCAGCGGCTGTCCGGAGCCGGCCAGCGCGCCCAGCAGGAAGGTCACCGGGGCCGCGGTTGCCGTCGTCGAACCGGGCGCACCGGCCGCGGAGCCGCGCCAGTACGCGATGACGGCGAGCGCCGCGGTGGCCAGAAAGCTGACGATCAGTGGGACGACGCCCCAGTGCTCGAGCATCAGCGCCGGGACCGCGCCGGCGAGGGCCAGGAGCGAAAACGTGCGCACACCCGCGTACAGATGCGGCTGCCTCATCGAATCCGCGCGCTCGCGTTCGAGGCCGATCAGGAATCCGACCAGCAGCGCCACCAGCAGATCGAGGGCCGCGCCGCCATTGTGCGATTCCCATACGGTCGCGAGCGCTCTCATGCGCGGCGGGCTACCGGATCAGTTCTTTCCCGCGCCGACGCTGGTGCGGTTGATGGGGCCCGCATCCTGATTAACGAGGCCCTGGCGGATCGCGTACACGGTGACGCCCGCCGTGTTATGAAGACCCAGCTTGCGCATGAGATTGGAGCGGTGCTTCTCCACGGTTTTCACCGACAGGTGCAGCGCGTTGGCGATGACCTTGTTGGTCTGTCCCTGGCCGATCCTCGCCAGCACTTCGCGCTGGCGCGGGGTGATCAGCGCGGCGCTCTCGGAGAAGCGGACCGCGCAGCGTTCCGCGTATTGCCTGAGGATGGTCGATTCCACCGAGTCGCTGAAGAATCGGCGCCCCGCACTGACGACCCGCAGCGCCTCGAGCAGCTCGGAGTAGCCGTCTTCCTTCAGGAGGTAGGCATGCGCTCCGGCTTTCATGGCCAGCCGCAGGTGCGCCTCACTGGTCTCGCTCGTGAGCACGAGCAGGCGCGCCTTGGATCCCGCCTGCCGCAGCGCGGCCAGCAGGTCGATCGCGGATCTGGCGCCGAGCTGAAGTTCCGTCACCACGAGCCCCGGATTTGATTGGGCGGCCAGCGTCAGCGCCTCATCGATGTTGTCGGTCGCGCCGACGACCTCGATGCCGGACTCGGAGCCCAGGGCGGCCTGCAGCCCGCTGCGCACCATCGCATGATTGTCTACGAGCAGTACGCGAATGCCAGCGCGGGCGACATCACCGTTCATGCAGCGCTCCGCCGCTTCAGTGCCGCGCGTGCGGCGGCAGGCCATCCAGTAGCGGCCTGATGACCGCCTCGAGGTCCGCGGTGTCAAAAGGTTTCGCCAGCGAGGCGTCGGCTCCGGCTTTGGTGGCCGCGGCCAGGTAGGCGCGCGTCGATACGGCTTCGGGCCGGTAGCCGGTCAGTTCGAAGTTGCCGCCGCCCGATATGGCGACGATGCGCACGGTGGGGTATTCGGCGCGTAGTCTGCGAATCAGCTCCACGCCATCCGTTCCGGGCATGATGACATCGACGACCACCAGATCGGCAGGTTGGCTGCGCAAATGAACCAGCGCCGCGTCGGCATCGGGTGCGGTATGGACGGTGATGGTGTCACCCTCGAGAACGCGCTTGAGTGCATCCCTGACGAAGGGCTCGTCATCAATGACCAGCAGGTGCTTCATGCCTCGCGTACCTCCAGCATGTGATCCAGTTCCAGGCTGCTCACCAGGCGATGCTCCACCGCGAAACGCGTGACGGCCGCGGCGCTCTTGAGTCCCAGGCGCCGCATCAGCGTGGTGCGATACTTCTCCACTGCCTTGAGGCCGCGTCCCACATCCTGCGCAATGCGCCAGGTGGGCACGCCGAGGGCAATATAGCGCAGCACGCGGCAGGCTTCGCTGTCCAGATTGGAATTCGCGACCGCTTCCGTAGGCGTGCAATGCTCGAGCCAGTCACCGATCACGGACTCCCAGACGTTTCCACAGACGGTGCGCCGTCCGGCCGCCGCCCGGCGCACCGCCCGGAGCAATTCGGAGCGCGGTGAATCCTTGCACACATAGCCGATGGCGCCTCCGATAAAGGCGGCGCGCACATATTCAAGCGAATCGTGCCCGGTGAGCACCAGGATGATGGCATCGGGCGCCTCCTTGCGGATGGCTTGAACGGCTTGACTGCCCGAGATGCCCGGCAGATTCAGATCACAGATCACCAGACTGGGCCTGACCGAGCGCACCAGTGCCAGCGCGGTATCCACATCTCCGGCGCTGCCCACGATCTCAAGATCAGGCTCGAGCGCGAGCAGCGCGCCGATACCGTCACGGACCACGACATGGTCGTCCACCAGCACGATGCGGCAACGGGCGGTGCCGTGGCGGCCACGCCGGTCAGGCCACACCTGCGGTCGGGGGATTCGCCGCGACCTGCGCCGCTCTCGCGAAGTCAGCGCACGCCCTTGCATCTTTACGGCCACGATCGCTGCCTGCGGGAGACCCGCTTTGGGGTGTTACCGAGCGGGCCCATTGTAGCGTGATGCCGCAGCGGCAGGCCTGCTCACGAGCCGGGGCTTGGCAAAGAACTCATCCGTGACGGGCGGATTGAGGGCTACTTTCTCGATGATCATCTTGTCTGACTCACGGCCTTGACCGGCGGCCGTCTCGATGGTCAGCGGAATCTGGAGCCCGCCAAAGGCTTGGTAGTTCCGGTAGTAGACCGACACGGTTTCTGGCCGTTGCGTCGAATTAACCGCGGTTCGGTCGTAACGGAGTTCCAGGTAAGTCTGGGCATCGATCCAGGTCTGGCGCCGTGCCCCGGAGGGCAGCACCAGGTTCAGGCGATACGCTTTATGGCCTTCAAGCTCGTCCACACCCTCCAGGGTCGCCTTGACGCCATTTCCCGGGTAGTGCATCAGCGGCCCGTCCATCCCGAACGCGTCGGCAGCGAAGGCGCGCTCGTCGGGGGTGAAGTCTCGGACTTCGGGTCCTTTCTTGGTCTGGTGCAGATTCCAGCCGTTTTCGCCATCGAAAGCGCGCAGGGACTTGTGGCCCTGCTGGCTGAGTTCAAATCGCGTCTTGCCCGGGCGCTTCATCTCCATGACAAACGATGCGGCCGACGCATCCAGGCGGCTGGATTCCATGTGACCCACCCAGGCCATGGTCTGCAGCTCATCCCAGGCCTTCCGACCACCGCGGGCGGCGACGTAACGGTTGACGATCTGTCCAACGGTCGGGCCGGCGGACTTCGTGGGCGCTGCGCCTGCAATGGCAAGCCACGGCAGGCCCATCAGGCCCATCGCGAAGGCGAGCGAGCTCAGTACCAGTCGTATGCGGCGCATGGTGGTGGCCAGGTGGCTTACCGGCTCGCCGGCGCGGTGGAGGCTCCAGGCGCATGCGGCGCGGGCGCCGTGACGACCTGCTGCGGCTTCGTGAAGTGCGCGTCCTCGATCGGGTGATTTACCGTGACGGTGTCAAAGAGCATCTTGTGGGTCTGCGTACTGTTATCCACGGCCGTCTCGTAAAGGAAGGGCACCATCAATCCCTGCACCGGCCGGAAGTCGCGCTGGAATACCCACACGTTACGCATGCGACCGTCCATGCGGCGCGGCTGGCCCTCGACCTTGACATCGAGAAAGTTCTTCATATCGATCCAGATGTGCTGGGCGACGCCATCCTTTGTCGTAAGCTTAAGCTTGTAGGCCTCGTTGCCTTCGACGGACTCCACACCCTCGAGCGCCACTTTCGATCCCTTGGCGGCGTAGTCGAGCAGGGGTCCTTCCAGATCACCTTTTTGTTCCGCAGCTTTCTGCTCTTCGTCGGTAAATGAATCCACGCTATTGCGGTTCAGGAACGGCCGCAGCTTCCAGCCGTTCTTGCCGTCGTACACCTGCACGGCGGTTGCGCCTGCAAACTGGATTTCCATCCGCGAGCGGCGGGGACGCTTCATTTCCAGGGTAAAGGGCAGCTGTATCTGCTGGGTGGCCGCGCTCTTGTCCGTGGCCGTGGCCGCTGCGAGGCGTGACTGCTTGACCGACGCGCCCATGCCGGCGCTCGCAATCCTGGCGCTGCGAGCCGCCGAGTCCGCGGTTCCCGCTTCGATCCTGCCCGTTACCCGCAGCGTCTGGACGTTGCGCCAGGCCTGCAGCCCGCCGCGCGCCGCAACATATTTCTCGACAATCTGGGCTGCACTGAGGCTGGGGTGCGCCGCCTTGCTGTCAGTGGCCGGGAGTGCCTGTGCGCCCCACAGCCACAAGGGGAGGCTCAGAAGCAAAGACCACGTGCCGCGCATTGACATGATCCACCTCAATCGACAACGAGCCCATCTGCCCGGAATTGCCCGATCACCACGATGACGTGATCGCCACGCTTGACCAGTCGGCCCTTGTTCGAAAACGCCATCCAGTAAGACTTGCCCGCTTCAGCATCCGTGCTCTGGCGCAGCGAGCCGACCTGTTCCAGCGATGGAACCACCAGGCTGACTCCGGCCTTAGGATCGATCAGCGACGGCTCCGCCTTTTTATCCTGGAGTTCCTTGGCCTTGTCCGCATCCAGAATCCGGTAGCTGAAGCGGATGACCTCGCCCGATTCGGCCCACTTCACACTGAGCGAATCCACGCCCCAGACGAGCCGGTAGTAAGTGCCTGCCCGTCCCGCGAATCGATCCGGCCGATACCGCATCGGAGACTTCGCTGCTGGCACGGTCGTTGGCGTAGTTGCTGTCGATCCCGCTGGCGACGATGGTGGTGGGGTTGCGCCCAGCGCGAGGCCTGCCACGAGCAACAGTTCGGCGCCGAGGATGGCACTGCAGGCGTTCATGAAGGCCGGTCGGTTCATCACTGTGCGCTCGCCGGAGGTGCGGACGGATTGGTCATTTTCATCCAGTCCTCGACTGTGGGCGTGCCCTTTCCGGTAGCAGCCTCGGGGGGGTGTTCGGGCGGTTTGTACTTTTTCCTCTGCTCCTCGGTGAGCAGCGCACGAATCCGGTCGGCTGTGCGCATGCCGACAGTCCTTACTGCTCCCAGCCGGTCAGTCGCCGAAACGGTGCCATCGTGCAGAATGTTCAGGAGCTGCTCGCGTTGACTTTCGAGCACCCGCTTGAGCTGTGCCTGTTGCACCGTGTCGAGATCGAGCGCCTTGGTGAGCATCTGCACGCGACTGTCCAGGGCAGACTCGCCGGGCCGGCCTAGCGCATGCGGCGGCCGGGGGCGGGCCGCAATCGAAGCATCTTCCGCTCCGGAAAATTTACTCAATAACAGAGACATCACAAATGCGGCCACGACAACTGTGAGTCCGGTTCTGCCGTTCAAGTTCCCGGCTCTCGGGCTTCGCGACATAGTCTGTGAATCCTCGAGGTGTAATCAAAACTGCCCACGGAGAAACCCCGCGGGCAGTGTCGGATTCAAGGGTCTACTTTACGCCAACCCTGGTATGCCGTAGCTGTGATCATCGAAGTCTGCGTACTCGGTAGGTCCCGTCGGCCTCTGCCATCCTCAGCCACGGCTGGCATCACGCTCTGAGTCCACAGCGCGCCGCACAGATGGCGCCATGGGCCAGCCCGACGCCCTGGGGCGACCTTCAGGTCGCCCCAGGACTGTGGCCTAATTCCCCGTGAACCCCGGCGAATTCTGGGTCGCGGTGGAAGCCCCGCTATCGGCCAGCGTCACGTGCGCTGCCGAGGCGACCG
>DATFUG010000010.1:0-5312 GCA_035261025.1 Steroidobacteraceae bacterium
CGCCTCGTAGGCGCGCAGCGGCTCCCCGTCTTCACCGAGCCGGTCGAATTCGCCCAGCAGCTCGCGCAAGCGGTCGCGCTGCTGCAGTTCCGGGCTCCCCAGCGGCTCGGTGCCGGGCCAGCCCAGCGCCTCCAGGATTTCGACATAACGCCGCGCCCACCACCCTGCCCCGTGGCGCTCCCCCCAGGGCAGGAGCATCGACGACGCGGCGATTTCCAATGCGGCGGCGAGGCCGGCCAACGGGCCACTCACTCCGGTCCGCGCCAGAGCCAGCAGCAGGGCAAAGTCCGCCCGGTGCACGTTGCGCTCCCGGACGAGCAATTCCAGAGCGGCGCGCTGGGCTTGCGATCCGCAGCCCAGGTAGGGCGAGCGCAGGACAGCGGCTGCCTGGCTGAACCCGATGGGCCCGCTGGCCAGAGCCAGCAAACCCAAGGCTGCCGCCACGAGCGGGTAGCGGCTTAAGGGTTGCCCACCTTCCAGCGCGTACAAGGCATCGCCCCGCTCGGCGAGCAGCGCTCCGCCATGCAGCGCATGTTCAAAGGCCTGGATCGCGGCCGCGCGCTGCTCCAGCAGCTCGGGGATCACCACCAGTAAACGCGCCGCCGGGTCCTGTTCGAGCCGTTCACGGCACCACTGCGCGGCGAGGCGCAGTTCATCGCTCCGGTCTGCACCCGAGCGGACCTGGCGGGGCCCGGCGGCGGCGGCCCCAAGGCCTGCGGCATCCTCCGCAAAAGACGCGCCCAGCGCCCGCAGGCGAGCTTGCAGCGCGCCGCCGATGAGGGGGAAACCCGCGAACAGCAGGGGCGCGGCCGCGGGGGGAGCCCCCGCCAGCACCGCGGCCCAATCGCTGCCGGAGTAAAGCCCCCGCGCCCGGCAACGTCGGGCCATCGCAGTCCGGGCTCGCTGCAGCACGCCATATTCCGACACTGCGGAGCCCGTCCAGCGCACATTCCAGGCGTCCTGCAGCATTGAGGAGCGCTGCAGGGCATCGCCCAGGCTGGCCGGGCTCATGAGTTCCAGTCCCTCGCAGGCCTCGAGCGCCGCCTCGCGCCACAGAAGCCATTCCTCTCCCCGCCCCAACCTGCGCCGCCCCCGCAGCGACCCGCGGCGAGCCTGCTCCGCACAGCGTTCGAGCCAGGTGCTCCAGGTACAGATCTCAGGAGAGGGCCAGGCCGTGAGCCCGGCGGCGAGCTGCAAGCGGGTATGCGCCAGGCGCAGCGCCACCTCACGCTGGCGGCTGGGTACGACGAGCGTTCCCCCCTGCTCCAGGGCAGCGGCGATCTGCGATTGGATCAGTGACAAATCAAGTCACTAGGCGCCGCTCTTAGAGCTGGCTCAACACATGCTCGGCCGTGGAGACCTTGAATTCGCCCGGCGCTTCGACGAACACCTGGGTGGCGACCCCATTGTCGACCACGAGGGCAAAGCGCTGGCCGCGGACACCCATGCCAAACCCGCGCGCATCGAGCTCGAGGCCCAGCGCCCGTGCATATTCACCGTTGCCGTCCGCCAGCATTTGCACCGTTGAACCGGCGTTGGCGCTCTTGCCCCAGGCGCTCATCACGAACACGTCGTTGACGGCCATGCAGGCGATAGTGTCGATGCCCTTGGCCTTGAACTCGGCCGCCTGGCTCAGATAGCCCGGCAGGTGCTTGGCGTTGCAGGTCGGGGTAAACGCACCGGGGACCGAAAACAGCACCACCCGCTTGCCATTGAACAGCTCGGCGGTGCTCAGGTCCTGCGGGCCCTTCTCGCCCATGATCCTGAACTTGCCCGCGGGCATCCGATCGCCGGCCGTGATGGTCATGGCTTAAGTCCCTCTGGCAGGCACCAGGCCGATCAGGAACGCGCCTCCAGCACCCAGAGCTTGGCGAGGCGCGCGTATTTCGGATCGCTCGTCGCCCGGCCAAAGGCCTTCACGGCCTCGGCTTTGTTCTTGGTGCGCTCATAGGCCATACCCAGCAGCAGATAGGACTCATCCGGGTACTTGAGCTTGCCCTTGGCGATGCCGGTCGTAATCGCGGTGACCGCCTTCTCCGGCTCGCCGAAACCGAGGTAGGCCGCGCCCACCTGCACATAGGCATCGCCGGTCGGAGCCGCCGCCGCATCTTTCTCATCGCGCGCCATGGCGGACCGGTCATCATTTGCCACCTTGCGCACCTTCTCGAGCAGGCGCTGGCTGCGCTCTTTCTCGTGGGCGTCGGTGTACAGATTCTTTCCGAGGGCCTGCTCCAGCATCGTCTGCGCTTCGCCAGGGTTTCCCTGGTCGAGGGCAATCTGCGCCATTTCGGTGTACTGGTCACCCTTCTTGAGCACCCCGACCTGCGCCATCAGGCGATAGGTCATCAGCAGCAGCCGATCGTCAACGTTGGAGCTGCGATTGGGCAGCACGCCGACCATTGCATTCGCCCAGTAATCGGGCTTCGGGTAATTGACGATCAGTTTTTCCACGGCGCGCGAGGCCGCGGCCTCGTCCTTCACCTTCAGCGCGCAGGTCCAGATCAGGCTGAGCGCCTTCTCGGCCGGCTTGTGCCCAGCCTGTTCATCACGCTCAACAATGGACTGCATGCCCTCGAGTGCTTCCTTGTACTTGCCGTTCAGGAAGTACGCCTGCGCGACGGTCAGCTCGGTATCCGAGCTGTTGTCGCCCGCGTGCCGCGCCCGCTCGCCGTACAGGATGGCCTTGTCGTAGTCCTTGTTCTGGTATTCGATGCTCATCAGTGTGCGCAGCAGCTGCGGCTTCTGCGCGGCCTGCAGGTAGGGCGAATCAATGATGGCCTCGATCGCTGCGCCGGTTTCGGTGTAGTTGCTCTGCGCCGCGTAGACCGCCATCTGCAGCTCGTGAATGACGAAATCGTCGTAGGCATTGCGCCCCGTGACCGCCGCCGCCTCGCGAGTCTTGGCGAGCACTTCGTTATAGTTCTTCACGGCCAGCGCTTCCTGCGCGGCCTTGAGTATTTTCGCCGTGCCCTTGCTCACCTGCGGCTGATCGTCGGCGCGCGCCACGCCATTGCACAGGGAGAATGCAAGTACGGCGGCAAGCGTTAGTGCAACACGAGTCATAGTCAACCTCTGTGAGGGTCTAAACCTTCGCCGACCCGTTAACCTGATTTGAGCGCCAGGCCAGGCGATCGTTCCCGGCAGGGGCTGCGCCGATGCAACTTACCAAATGCAATCAGGCGGTTATTCCGCGAATTCCGTCGTATTTACAAAGCCGATTTTCAGCATCTGATTGCGCTGCGCCGAAGCGAGCACCTTGGCGGTGGTGTCGTAGTGCGAACGCTTGTCGGGACGCAGGTGGATCTCGGGCTGGTCCGGCTTGCCGTGCTCGCTGATAAAGAACCCATCGAGCTGCGCAAGTTCCACCTTGTTGCCGTTCCAGTAAATGCTGTCGTCAAAATCGATGTCCAGATTGATGACCTCGGGAATGATATCCGGCGGCGGCTGATTTGGTATCGGCGGCGGCATATCGAGCTTGACCGCATGAGTCTGGATCGGCAGCGACATGATCAGGGTGACCAGCAGCACCAGCATGACGTCGATCAGGGGCGTCGTGTTGATGTCGCACATCACACCCTGCTTGTCTCCACCCACGCTCATCGACATGTTTGCTGACTCCGCCTGCTGCTAACGGCCGAGGCCGCGATCCGGTTCGGTGATGAAACCTATCTTCACGATGCCGCCACGCTGGATCGAGTACAGGGTCCGCCCGATGGCCTCGTAGCGCACGCCGGCATCACCGCGGATATGGATCTCGGGCTGGGGCACCTTGACGGCCTCGACGACCACTTTGCGGATCAGCGCATCCCGGTCTGCCACCAGCTTGCCGTTCCACCAGATCTGGCCCGCCGCGTCCACCGAGATGGTGATGTTCTCCGGCTTGGTCTTGGTCGGGATATTGACCGCCTTCGGCAGCTGGACCGGCACCGTCTTGGTAATGATCGGAATGGTGATCAGAAAGATGATCAGCAGCACCAGCATGACGTCCACCAGCGGCGTCGTGTTGATGTCCGACATGATGCCGTGCTCTTCCGAATCCGAAAGCTGGACATTCATTGACATGTTGGAATCACCTGCGATTCGCTCACGGGCTCCATCCTGCCGTTACTTGCGCGCGCCCGCGGCGCCACCGTCGCCGACGCGCGCGCCGCCGACCAGGTAGGCGTGCAGATCGCCGGAGAAATTGCGCAGGCTGTCCTGCAGGCCCTTGTTACGGCGCAGCAGCCAGTTGTAGCCGAGCACCGCGGGGACCGCGACAAACAGGCCGATCGCCGTCATGATCAGCGCCTCGCCCACCGGTCCGGCCACCTTGTCGATGCTCGCCTGGCCGGCAACGCCGATGGCGATCAGCGCGTTCAGAATGCCCATGACCGTGCCAAACAGGCCAACGAAGGGCGCCGTGGATCCCACCGTCGCGAGGAACGCCAGGCCATTGGAGAGTTTGCCGTTGACCAGGTCGGTCGCGCGCATCAGCGCCATCGTGATCCACTCGTGCAGATCGATGCGATCGGTCAGCCGGCCCTCGTGGTGCGAGGCGGCGCGCAGTCCGTCCTCGGCGATGAAGCGGAAGTCATCGCCCTTGGGCAGGCGCTCGACGCCATCCTTGATCGACGGTGCGGTCCAGAATTGTTTCTCCACGATGCGGGCCGACTTCTTCATGTTTCGCTGGTCCCACACCTTGGTGAAGATGATGAACCAGGAACCCAGCGACATGATGACCAGGACGACCAGCGTGGCGCGTGTGACCATATTGCCGTTGACCCACAGGGGGATCAGGCCATAGACCTGTTGGCTGGCGGCGGCGGGACTATCCATATTTATTCCTCTTGCTTTGTCTTGTAATCAGGTCTGCTGACCGTGTTGAAATGCGAAACTAATCCTTCGGCTTGAAAGTCACCTTGTAGTTCTTGCACGAGGCAACCGCCTTGCCTTCGATGGTGCCGGCCTTGTACCGGCCCGCCGCCATGCACTTTCCGGCGGCCTCATCGAGCAACGGAAACCCGGAGCTCGTGATCAGCTCAACGGGGCCGCTGATCTTGTTATTGGCGCCGACGCAGAGCTTGACCACCGCTGATCCGGCCTGATTCAGCCGCAGGGCCTGCGCCGGGTAGTAGTCTTCCTTGCAGTCGGGCAGCTGCACCGTCTGTACCGGGGTACCCGCGATGACCGCTACCGGACGTACCGGCGGTGGCGGCCGATCGGTGATCACCATTGGAGGTGCCTCGATCGGGATATTGATATTGACGATCGGAGGCGGCACGGACACGGGCGGCGGCTTGTCCAGATTCGGCTTCGGCGGTGGCGGCGGAGTT
>DATFUG010000011.1:0-17230 GCA_035261025.1 Steroidobacteraceae bacterium
GCTCACCCGCGCGCACCGGGCCCGGCGCGCGCCGGCGCCTAAGCTCCAGGCCGTCCGCCAGCCCGATCACGATGGGCGTCATCAGGCTCTTGGCCACTCGCGCAATCGCATCCAGGTCAAAGCGGAGCAGCGCATCCCCGGCCGCCACCGACTGGCCCTGCCGGACCAGAACCTCAAATCCACGCCCGCCAAGCTGTACCGTATCGATACCGACGTGGACCAGAACTTCAATCCCTTCGGCAGTACGAATCGATACCGCGTGGCCGCCGGCGGCCACCGTGGCGATTTCCCCGGCGCAGGGCGCCGTAACAAGGCCGACAACCGGGTCGATCGCCAGTCCATCGCCCAGCATGCGGCCGGCGAACACCTCGTCCGGCACCTCATCGAGGGGCGCACACCAACCGTCCATGGGTGCCAGGATTTCGAGCGTCGTCATCCGGTCTTTACTCCGTGATCTCCACCCAGTCCAGCGCCCACATGGGATTGAGTGCCGGGCGTGCGAAACGCAGACACAGATCATGCCGCCCCGTCAGTGGCGTCAACTGGACGGCAGGCAGCGCCGTCAGCGTGGTACCCGACGTGAGCGTCAGCGTCGCAAGCGGTGGCGCGCTGCAGGAGTCCACGCGGATCTCCAGCTCGCCTACGGCCGAGCGCGCGTCGCCCACCGGAATCTTCTGCGCGTCAGCGCCGATCTCGAAATTGAACGGCAGCGGCACCACCGCAGCCGTGACATGGGCACCGTGGGTCAGATCAACCTCGCGATACATCCAGCAGGGGTTCATGAGATCCAGTGCGACGATCGTCCCGGGGGGCGCCGCGCCGGGCGGTGGCTCGAGCAGCAGGCCGATGCCGTCGCTGCATAGCTCGAGCTCCCGGCTGCTGCGATGGGCGATCGATGGCAGGTCCGTACGGCGCGACCAGACCTGCGACAGGCGTTCCTGCCCGGCGAAGGTCGCGGCGTGCAGCTCCGTCCCGGGCGTCACCTCGAGGGGCACCGCATACCGCGGGGAGTCGGGCGCCGGGTCCTGTCCGTCAAGGGTATAGCGAATCTCCCCGAAGCCTGTCTGGTTGGCGAGTGTCACTGCTACATGGTCCGCGCTCGCACTGATGCGGGCGTCGATGGCAAAGGCGCTGTCGGCGGAATTGGGACCCAGGGCCCGATAGCGAGGCATGAAGGCTGCGAGGCGCTGGAGAAAGTCCGGCCACTGGCGGCGTACAGCGGGCGACCAGCCCAGCTCGGCGACCGCCGCCGCCCGCGGCAACGCCATCCAGTCGACGCGTGCTTCGGTGCTGATGTGCTCCGTCCAGATGTTGGCCTGCAGCCCGAGCACGTGACGCCCCTGCGCTTCGCTCAGTGTCGCGTCGTGCGGGTCAAAGCGGTACACGTCCTCGAGCGAGAGGACGCGCGTGCGTCCTGGGGGCTCCGAAGACAGCGTGCTCTGTCGATTGTCGAAGTAGAGCGTCGGCCAAGGCGCCAGGATCGTGTCATTCCCGGCGATCGCCGCCGCGTGCGCGCCGCTCGTGCCGTGCCACGACATGACGATCGCATCGCTCGCCAGCCCTGGTCGCAGGATCTCGTCCCAGCCGACGAGCCGGCGGCCGTGCGCGGCGAGGAAGCGGCCGATTCGCTCCGTGAAATAGCCTTGCAGTGCTTCCGGATCGGTGATTCCAAGCCGCTGCGCCCGCGCCTGCACGAGTGCCGAAGCGCGCCACTGGTCCTTGACCGCCTCATCCCCACCGACATGGATATACCGGCTGGGAAACAGCTCGATGACCTCGCGAAGCACATTCTCAATAAAGGTGAAGGTGCCGGGCTCAAGGTTATATAGATAGGTGTGTATCCCCCACCGCGCCGACACGGGGGGCGCCGGACCTTCCATGGAGCCGAGCACCGGATACGCGGCAATGGCCGCCTGGGCATGGCCGGGCATGTCGATCTCGGGCACGATGGTCACGTGCCGGGACGCGGCGTACGCGACGAGTTCGCGAATCTCACGCTGTGTGTAGTAGCCGCCGTAGGGCCCCTCTCCAGGCGCGCCGCTTGAAGCCGGACCCAGGCTCGGCGGGTTGCGCCACGCACCCACGGAGGTGAGTCGCGGGTAGCGGCGAATCTCGACGCGCCAGCCCTGATCGTCCGTCAGGTGCCACTGCAGGACATTGAGCTTGTGCCAGGCCATCCAGTCGATCATCGATCGGATGTACGCCGGGGACTGGAGATGCCGCGCCGAATCGAGCATCAGCCCGCGCCACGAGAATTGGGGTGCGTCCCGGATCAGCTGTGCCGGCACCTCGCCCGCGCCCTGCCCCATCGGCAGCAGTTCCCAGAGCGTGATTGCCCCATAGAAGAGGCCCGCGGCCGTGGTGGCCGATAGGGTGATTTGACGCGGCGTGATCTTGAGTTCGTAGCCTTCAGGGGCCATGCCCGCGCGGCGTTGAAAGCTGATGGCTCCCGCGGCCGGAGCCGAGCGGTTCACACCAGGGGCAAATCCACGAGTGAGCGACACCAATCCAGCGAAGTATTGCGCGGCGCGCGCGGCGTCCCGGTCCCCTGCTTTGACGCGCAGAGCGGTCCCCGGGGCCATCCGAAAAGCACCCTCCGCGGGAGTCATTTCGGCCGGCAGCGGAATGACCGCGCCGGCCGCCGCGGAATTGCTGAGGACTGCGCCCATGAGCGCGGTGCAGATCACCGCGCAAGCGACGGCCATCAGCCGCCAATGCCCGCTATCCAAGCCTCGCCGCACAGTGAACACGATTGCAACCACCCGCTGCCCGTGGCCGGCGGGGGTACCGGCCACGGGCTAAGCTTGACACGCCTGGGCGCGCGACGTCTCCTCAGAACTTGAGGCGCAGGTTCAGGTAGTACTGACGGCCATTCTTATAGAACGCACGGGGCTGATCCGTGTTGAGCGCGTAGTACTTCAGGGTGGCGTCACCGAGGTTCTGGCCATCGAGCGTCACTGAGAAGTGATCGTTGACGGTGTATCCAAACGAGGCCGCCAGCGATCCGATCGCATCCTGGGAGAACGCCGTGTTGCGGTCCAGGCCGCTGAAGAACGCCGAGCGGTAGGTGTACGCGACGCGCGCGCTGAAATGCGCATCCTCGTAGAAGCCACTGACGTTGTAGGTGTTCTTCGAGGTCCCGACGAGACGATCGTCGTTGTTATTCACTGCCGAAGTCTGGCGCCCGTCCGTGTAGGTGACGTTTGCGGCCACACCGAAGTGGTCACCAATCGCCTGCTGGTAGGCCAGCTCCACGCCCTGCGCGAGACCGGAGGCATTGACCGGCACCGTGAGCAGATAGGCGACGGACTGTCCGCTGAACGGCGGATTGTAGGTCGTATAGCTTAGTGTCTGACTGCCGTAGCCCACGAAGTTTTGCAGATCCATGTAGAACAGACTGGCCGACAGGAGCGAGCGCTTGGCGAAGTACCACTCAAACCCCGCATCGTAGTTGACCGATTTGATCGGCTTGAGATCCGGATTTCCTCCCGTGCCGCTGCCTACGCAGGGGTTACCGTCCGGACAGATGACATTGGCGGGCGGTGACAGGTCGGTGAAACCGGCGAGAGCCGAATAGTCGGGACGCGTCATGGTCTCCGAGATCGCGAAGCGCGCCACGACGTCCGGAGCCATATCGATCTTCAGGTTGGCGCTCGGCAGGACATCGCTGTAGGAGTGACCGACCGGACGGCCAATGAACCCACCAAACAGTGAGCCCGTGATCACGCCCGGGGTCGTTAATGGCACCTGGGAGTAGGTCAGGACGTCTTCCCGGGTATTGACGACCCGCACGCCCACATTGCCACTCCACCCAGTGCCCTTGAAATCCGCCTGGAGGTAAGTCGCCAGATCCTTCTCATGCACACCGAACCAGTTCTGATAGTAGGCGCGCTCCGTCAGATTACGCTGCGTTTGCCCTGTAGTGCACAGGGGGGGTGGAGACACCACTGGCAGGGTACACGGCGTGTTGTAGGTCGCCAGTTGCGCCGGCGTCCAGTACCAGATCCCGGTCGGAATGGAACCACCAAAGGTATTGAAGTCCGACGGGTAATTCGACCAGGTCGTTGGATAGCTCGCCTTGTCGGCCCCACCACCGGGCCAGAACGTCGGTCCCTGCGCGATGGCATTTTCCGAACTGCGGTCGTGCTTCGAGTAGCGCACACCGAACTTGAGGTCCGTCCAGCTGTCGTTGTCCATGGTAAAGGTCGCATCGAGCTTGCCCCAGTTTTCCTTGTCGATGACATCGATGTTCTGGGCACCAAAGATCCAGTTGAAGTCCACCGGCACGCCGCCCGGGAACGGCGTGGTGTTGTTGGTGGCGCCAAGGTTGAAGTCCGGCGCGCCACCGATACCGTGCAGGCTCCAGCCGGCGCCGGCACCTGTTCCAGGATCGGTCTCGGATACATTCTGAGTCGGTGTCTTGCCATGCCCCTCGGAGGTCCCGATCTGCGTCGCGAGCGTCAGACGCTCGTTGACGCGGAAACTTCCGTCGAGATTCACGTAGTTCGAATCCGCGCTCTCATCCGGCCGGGAAATCTGATCATAGACACCGTAAAGCGTGGGTGACTGGCCTGGCAGGAGTGCCGGTTGTGTGAATTGCGCCTGGGTGAGGGTCCCGTTGGTGACAACGTAACCAGGATCCGGGGCCTGGCCGCCGCCCTGGTTGATGAAATGCGTATTCCACAGCAGGTAGTTGCGGTTGTAGTTCGGGCCATCAAGTTTTGAGGTAAACGCCGACAGATCAAGATCCACGGCATCGGAGGGCTTGAACTCAATGTCGATCAACCCGCCCTTGCGCTTACGCTCCTGCTCAAAGAAAGCAGCGCCGATCAGCTTCGGGTACCAGACGTTGGCGAGATCAGGATGGGCGGTGTGAGTCAGGTCGCCCGTGACCACCGGGCTGTTCGGCAAGAATTGCTCATAGCCGAGCAGTTCCACGCCGTCACGCCGCAGGTGGCGCGTCTCGGAGAAGCCTTGCAGCATCACGCCGAAGGTCGAGCCCTCGTTCTTCCAGGCGGCCAGCGCACTGAATTGCGGGTCGGTCTTGGAAGGCAGATCGGCGCGGACCGCTCCAAGCGACGCCTCGAGCGTCATCGGCTTGGTGAAATCCAGGGGCTTGCGCGTGATGATGTCGACCGAGCCGGCGACGCCGCCTTCAACCAGCGAAGCTTCCGAACTCTTGTGTACCACGATCTTGCTGACCAATTCGGACGGCAACAATGTGTAGCTCACGCTCCGGCCAACGGTCGTGACCTGGTTGAGGACGAACCAGTCACCCGAGGCGACGTTATGGCCATTGAGCAGGGTCTGGGTCAGGCTGGGGCCGGTGCCGCGCATGCTGACGCGGTCGTTCTCGTCGAACCCGCCTTCGGTGGCGCCCGACGAGCTGATCGTCATGCCGGGCACCCGCTGGAGCGAGTCGGCGATATTCTTGTCCGGCATCTTGCCGATGTCTTCCGCGGTGACGACTTCCACTTGCGTGGTGGCCGCACGCTTCTGCACCAGCGACTGTTCGAGCGATGCCCGGATCCCGGTGATCACGACTTCTTCGAGCGTGGCCGCCGGGGCACTGGTTGTGGTCTGTCCCAGCACGAGCGCGGGTGGCGCGAGCATCGCGAGACCCAGGGCAGATTTGACCGCAAAGCTGATCCGATTCATTGAGAAGTCCCCCATGGCATTAAGATCAATCCGGTTTCGAGTTCGTGAGCAGCAGGGGTCTGTGGCGACCCCTGATTCCCTCTATGTGCAACCCCAACCCTCTGTGACCCGAGTACAACCTCAGGCTCACACCAGTTACAGTCCAATATAATACCACTTCAGACTATTTTCAAGTGCAATGTATCTGTAACACCACGGCAGTCAATTCCTGCTTTAAAACCAGTGGGGTAGCAAAGCCAGGTCCTTCCAGGCTGTTGCCAAGTGGTCTTATTTTGGTATGCTCTGGGCGCTCGGCCTCAGGTATTTCGATTGGCGCAAACGAAACATGTCACTAGCCAAGATAGTCGGCCCCCTGGATGAACACAGCAATTTGCCGCTGTATCAGCAATTGCAGCGAGCCCTGCGCAAGGCTATAGAAACGCGCGTGCTCGGGCCCGACGATGCCCTCCCCGCCGAGCGCGATCTCGCTCTGGATTTTGCGGTTTCGCGCATCACCGTGCGTACGGCACTCGATGGACTCGTTTCCGAAGGGCTGCTGGTGCGACGCCAGGGGAGCGGAAATTTCGTCTCCGCGCGCGTCGAGAAAAACTTCGCGATGCTGACTTCCTTCTCGGAAGACATGCGCGCCCGCGGCCGCACGCCGCGCAGTGTCTGGCTCAAGCGCGCCGCCGGCACGGTGACACCCGAGGAAGCGCTGACGCTGCG
Organism: Steroidobacteraceae bacterium; assembly: GCA_035261025.1. Lineage (GTDB taxonomy): Bacteria > Pseudomonadota > Gammaproteobacteria > Steroidobacterales > Steroidobacteraceae > FEN-1191. The sequence continues at coordinate 6,364 of DATFUG010000011.1, forward strand.
TCTGAGCCCGGGGACACCGGTCTATCGCTTCTACCGCATCCGCTACGCGGACGATGCGCCGATGGCACTCGAGTACGCCACGGTCGCTGCGTCCGCGTTGCCCTCACTCGAGTCCGTGGACACTTCGCTCTATGAAGCGCTCGAACGCGCCGGTCACCGGCCCGTGCGCGCCTTGCAGCGACTGCGCGCGGTGTTGCTGACGGGCGATCAGGCCGAATTGCTGAAGGCAAAGCCCGGCGATGCCGGTCTGCTCGTGGAGCGCCTCGGTTCGCTCCCTGACGGCCGCGCGATTGAATTCTCTCAATCCTATTACCGGGGCGACACCTACGATTTCGTCGCTGAACTGAGCGCGGCCACATGAACAGCCAGGAACGCGCCGGCCAGCACCTGCCCGCCAGCTTCGAGTCCACCGCCATGTTTCGCGAAGCCGCCAGTGCCTCCGCAGCAGTGCGCGCGCAATTCGCGCTCGACACCGACGCAATACAGGCCATCGGCGCGCAGATTCGCGAGCTCGCGCCACGCACGGTGATCACCTGCGCACGCGGCAGCTCCGATCATGCCGCGACCTATGCCAAATACCTGATCGAGACGCGGGCCCGTGTACCCACCGCATCGGCCGCGCTCTCCATCAGCTCGGTCTACGGAATCAGGCAGGACCTGCGCCAGTGCCTGTACGTCGCCATTTCGCAGTCGGGCCGGAGCCCGGACCTGCTCGCCTCCGTCGCGCTCGCCAAGGAATCAGGCGCTACCGTGCTGGCCATCTGCAACAGCCCTGATGCGCCGCTCAACGCCGGGGCTGACCACGTCATCGCGCTGCGCGCCGGGCCCGAGCAGAGTGTTGCGGCGACGAAGTCCTACCTCGCCACGCTCGCGGCCGTGGCCCGATTCGTGGCTGCCTGGACCTCCGACGCGGGCCTTGACGAGGATCTCGCCCGATTGCCGGATCTCATGGACGAAGCCTGGCCGATGGATTGGACCAGCGCGGTGAACATGCTGGCCGGCGCGGAGCACCTGTATGTCGTCGGCCGGGGCCTCGGCCTCGCGGCGGCCCAGGAAATCGCGCTCAAGTGCAAGGAGACCTGCGGCCTGCATGCCGAGGCCTTCAGCAGCGCCGAATTGCGCCATGGTCCCTTTACGCTCCTGGGCCCGAATTTTCCCGCGCTGCTGCTCACCCAGGATGATGCGACGCAGCCGGGTGTCGTGGCGCTCGCCGCCGAGCTGGCAAAGAGCGGCGTTCGCGTCCTGCTGGCGGGCGCGGACGCCAAGGGCGCCGTGCAGCTGCCCTCCCTCGCCTGCCCCGCCGCTCTCGCGCCGATCCTGCTCGCGCAGAGCGCCTACCGCTGTATCGGTCAGCTCGCCTTCCGGCGTGGCTTCAATCCCGATTTTCCGGCGCACCTGCGCAAGATCACGGAGACCGTGTAATGCGCACCGCGCTCGTGAACGGGCGGATCCTGTCGGCCGACGGCATCGTGGACGATAAGGTACTCCTGATCGACGGAGCGCGCATCGAGGCGCTGGTACCACGCGATGATCCGCGCTTGCAGCGGGCCGCGGCGGAGGATCTTGGCGGGCAGCTGCTGGTTCCAGGATTCATCGACATCCAGGTCAACGGCGGTGGCGGCGTACTCTTTAACGACGCGCCCGACACGCGCGCGATACGCGCGATCGGTGACGCGCACCGCAAATTCGGAACCACCGGCTTCCTCCCCACCATCATCAGCGATGATCTGGAGAAGATCGGGCGGGCCATCGCTGCGGTGCAGGCGGCTATCGATGACGGCCTGCCGGGCGTCCTTGGGATGCACGTCGAAGGCCCGTTCCTGAACCGGGCTCGTCGTGGCGTGCACGAAGCGAAGCACTTGCGCACGCTCGATGCTTCCCTGCTGCCCCTTTTGTGCTCGCTGCGCGGCGGCCGCATGCTGCTGACACTGGCCCCGGAGATGACCACGCCCGAGGTCATCGCGCAACTGGTCGATGCGGGCGTCATCGTCGCTGCCGGGCACAGCAATGCGACCTACGCCGAGGTGGACGCCGCCATCGCGCGCGGACTGCGTGGTTTCACGCACCTGTTCAACGCGATGTCCGCACTGACTCCTCGCGAGCCCGGCGTGGTCGGCGCCGCCCTTTACAGTGCGAGCACGTGGTGCGGCATCATCGTCGATGGTCTTCACGTCAATCCCGTCACGCTCAAGATCGCCCTGCGCTGCAAACGTCATGATCGATTTGTGCTGGTCACGGATGCCATGCCGGTGGTCGGCACAGCCAATGCCACGTTCCTGCTGCAGGGACGCACGATCCATGTCGTCGACGGCGCCTGCCGTGACGACCGCGGTACGCTCGCCGGCACCTCGCTCGATATGGCCGCCGCGGTCCGCAATGCCATCACGATGCTCGATCTGGACATAATTGAGGCGGTGCGCATGGCGAGCGAATATCCGGCCGAATTTCTCGGTGTGGGCCACGAACTTGGCCGGATCGCCGCCGGTTACCGGGCGAATCTGGCGTTGATGGACGAAACCCTGACCGTGCGGCGGACCTGGATCGACGGCCTCAGCGGCGAGTAGAATGTCGCGCTGGAGGTTCCCATGAACACTCTGAGTGCGCGGGTCACACTGGTGATCACGATCCTGGGCAGCCCGGCGTTCGCGGCCATGACCCTGACCAGCAGCGACCTGAAACAGGACGCTCCCATCAACAGTGCGCACATCTATCCGCGCTGTGGCGGCCGCAACCTATCCCCGCAACTGTCGTGGAGCGGCGTGCCGCAGTCCGCGAAGAGCCTGGTATTGACCATGATCGATGTGGATGTGATGCCCGCGCAGTGGTCGCACTGGGTGGTGGTCGGCCTGCCGGTCGGCGCCACATCCCTTCCGCAGGGCGCCAAGACGTTGCCCGGCAATGCCAAAGCCCTGGTCAGTAATTTTGGCGATGCCGCCTATGCCGGTCCCTGCCCGCCCGCGGGCACCGGCGTGCATCACTATCAGTTCACGATCTGGGCGCTGCCGACAGCGGAGCTCTCGCTCCCTCCCGATGAAAAAGCGACAGAACTGACGGCGAAGCTGTCGCGCCTGGCCCTCGAGCGGGCCTCGCTCACTGCACTGGTTCAAGCGCCCGCGGGACACTGACCAGCCTCCGGCTGACCATGACACGCAGGACCCTGAACGCCATCCTCATGGCGGTGTTGCTTGGCCTGGCCGCGCCGGGAAGCGCGCGGGCGGCTGTCCGGATACTCGTCGGTCCGACGCCGATCCCGGATGGCGAGGCGCGCTCGGGCCGCGACATCACCGTGATCAATGACCGGCTGGCGTTTTCGCTCGCTGTCGATACCGCGGTTCCATTTGGACTCCCGCGAGGCGCCCTCATCGATGCGGCGCCCGTCAGCGACGGCAGGATCGGACGGGATCGCCTCGTGTTCGCTGACTTCATTCCGAATGATTGGTCCGCCTGGCCCAACACCTACCATCGCGTGGAGATTGTGGAGCAGACGGTGGAGCGCGCCGTGGTCAGCGCCACCCGTGACTGGGGCCACGTGTCCATCACCACCGTGTATACGCTGACGGCCGACGCCGACGCCATCGAGATCCAGACCACCATGCACAATGAGGGCAGCGAGGCGCTGACAGGCCTTCTGTCCGGTGTGACGCTGTGGCCCAAGGGTGGATTTTTCTTCGGCGTCCCGGGACTCGCTGCCCAGAAAGCCGGACCGGCCGACGGTGCGCTGAGCGATCGCGTGGTCGCCTACGATGAAGGCTGGAGCCTCGCGCTGCATGCGCCCTACTTTGACTACGTGGATTTCTATTCCAGGGACATGTACCGGCAGCACAGCCTGGCCGCAGGCGAGAGCCGGGACTTCACCGCCTGGCTGCAGGTCAGCGCCAGCGCCGACCTCGGTCCGGTCATCCAGGCTGAAACGGCCCGCAAGCAACTCCCTTCCGGCACGATTCAGGGCCTCGTCCGCGCCAGCAACGGCAAGCCGATCGACGAGCCGGTCATCGTGATCGAGAAACGGGGCAAGCCATACGCCTGGGTGCTGGGACACGGCGGCAAGTTTCAGCTGGCTTTGCCCGCGGGCCGCTACGCCCTCTATGCCACGGCCAGGAACTATTCACAGAGCCACACCCAACCTGTCACGGTGATCGCCGGCAAGGACACACGGCGGGACTTCCGGGATCTGGCGCCGCCCGGCCGCCTGCGCCTGTCCGTCAAGGATTCCCACAATGGCCGGCCGCTGGATGCGCGCATTGCCATTACGGAGGGTCGGACGCCCGTCGTGGAGTTCCTGGGCCGCAAGACCTTCTTTACCGCACTGGACCGGAGAGGCGAGCTCGATGTGCCGCTGGCACCAGGCAAGTATCGCTTCGCCATTTCCGCCGGAGGCGGCTTTCTGGCATCGTTTCGCGAGCTCTCGCTCAAGGTCGACTCGGCGCGTACGCAGTCGCAATCGGTACGCCTGACGCCGCGGTACAATCCCTCGGCGCGTGACTGGTACTCCGCCGATCTGCACCATCACGCCGACCAGGCCGAGGCCGTGACGCCACCGGCTGATCTGGCGCGCTCGCAACTGGCCGCGGGGCTCGATCTGCTGTTCGTCAGTGATCACGACTCGACCGCCAACCATGAGCTGCTGCAGCAGATCGCCGACCGGCGCGCGGTGCCCTTCATCCCGGCGATCGAATTCTCCCCTTCCTGGTCCCACTTCAACGCCTACCCGCTGCTGCCCGGCCAGACACTGCAGATCGATACCAGTACCGCGACGGTCGATCAGGTGTTCGCCGAAGCGCGCCGCCAGGGTGCTCTCGTTGTGCAGGTCAATCACCCCTTCAATCCCTACGGGTATTTTTCAAGCCTGGCCGTCGGTGAGGTGCCGGGGGGCTTCAATCCGCACTTCGAGCTCATCGAAATCAACGGCGTGGAGCCGCACGATGACGATCGGGTCCTGCACGCCCTGTGGTCCTTCTGGAATGACGGACACCACTACTACCTGAGCGGAGGCAGCGACGTCCACGACGTCTGGTCGCAGGAATCCGGACGCGTGCGCACCTTTGCCCACATCCCGGGTAAGCCCAGCGCCCAGGGTTTTGCCGAAGCACTGGTGTCCGGCCACGCCTACGTGAGCTACGGCCCGCTGCTGTACCCGGAAGTGATGTTCGGCTCGGAATTGAAGCTCAAGCCGGGCGAGACCTTCCGCCTGGGTTTTGATCTGGAATCCGTCAATGGCCTCAAGCAGGCCACGCTCATTGAACGCGGCGAGACTGCCAATACACAGTCTTATCCCGACGGCGCGCACACGGCACACCTGGATATTGCCCTGACCGCCACCCGCACCGGCTGGTACCAGCTGATCGTCGAGGACCAGCTGGGCTGCAAAGCCTACGCCGATCCCATCTGGATCGACGTGATCGGCACGCCTCAGTTCCGGTAGGAAGAATCCTGCTCGTCGAGCAGTCGCTGCAGATCCTGGAAGTGCGCAAAGGCGGCGCCCCGGTAGTTGTCCCAGGAACGCGCCGTGTACTCCGCGATTTCATCCGGCAGCACATTGAGTGGCTGGCCGGTCCCGTAGGCCAGCACCAGAGTCCGCGCCGCGCGCTCGAGGAAATACAGATCCTCGAAGGCCTCGGCCACGCTCGGCGCGGTGACCAGCACGCCATGATTGCCCATGATCATGCGGCTCTTGTCCCCCAGCGCCTGCGCCAGCCGCTCACCCTCCTCGCGCTGATCGGCGATGCCGCCATAGTGCTGGTCGATCGCCACGCGGTTGAAGAAGCGGGCCGTGGTCTGATCGATGGCTTTGAGCTGTGGATCGGCAAGCGTGGCCAGCGCGGTGCTGTAGGGCGGGTGCACGTGCAAGACGCAGCGCGCCTGCGGCAACAGCGCGTGGATGCGCCCGTGAATGCTCCAGGCCGACGGATCCGGCGCATCCGCGCGGGACATGGTTCCTGCATCGTCGCTGTCGAGCAGCAGCAGCTCGCTGGCCCTGATCAGCGCAAAATGCCGCCAGCGCGGATTCATCAGAAACTGCTTGCCGTCGGCCGAGACCGCCACGCTGAAGTGGTTGCCGACCGATTCGTGCCAGTTCATCTGCACGGCGAGACGAAATGCCGCGGCAAGTTCCACCCTGAGCTGTGCAACGTCTGAAGGAGTCATCGCTGCGCCGACCACTGCAGTGGCTCGATCTTCGGAAGGATGAACACCCAGCCGATCAGGCCCAGCATGTTGACTCCTGCCGCCAGCCCAAAGGCGACATTGAACAGGCCCGTCTGGTCGACGAGCACACCCGTGATCGCCGGTGCGAGCAGGCCGGCGACATTTCCGCAGGCATTCTGCACGCCAACCCAGCGCCCCTGCGCGCCCGGGCCTGCGATGATCTGCGGAATCGCAAACACGCCGGGATAGGACACCGCCCCGAGCACGCAGAAGGCGAACAGTGCGGCCACCGAACCCGCCGCGGGCAGCATCACCATGCCCAGCATGCAGACGATGGCGCTCAGGTGGCCCGTGGCCATGAGCCCCTTGTACACGAGCGTCGCACTGCGTCCGGCCCGGATCCAGTGATCAGCGACCCAACCCATCGCAAACGCCGTCAAGGCGTTGAGCAGGTACGCCCACGAGGCGATCGCGACCATCGATCCCAGGGTGAATCCGCGCGATTTGACCAGGTAGTACGGCAGCCACGAGATGATGAAATAGTAGGTGTAGTTCGAGGCAAAGTGCCCCAGGGCGGCACCCCACAGCGCGCGCTGCCGTAGAATCTGCGCAAAGCTGGGTTCACCAGCGGTAGTGGCCGGCCCACTGGGCCGTGACGGGACTACGACCCGGCTCCAGGGCCACAGCCACAGCAGCGAGAGGCTGCCGAATATCATGAACACTCCGCGCCAGCCGTACACCGTCATCAGGTAGCCACCCAGGAGAGTGCCGACGGCGGGACCGAGCAGGTAACCGAAGCTCATGACGCCGTTGGCCACGCCCAGGCGGCTCACCTCTACGCTCTGCGCCAGCATCTTGGACACGCAGGGGAAGGTCACGCTCTCGCCGATCCCGAGCAGGATGCGCAAGCCCAGCAGCGTCGCAAAACTCCCGGCGAAGCCGGTGAGCAGGGTGGCAATCGACCAGAGGGTGAGGCCCGCCGCCAGCACGCGCCGCGCGCCGTAGCGTTCTGCAAGCCACCCCATGCCGGGCATGCACACTACGTATCCGTAGTAGAACGCCGAGAGCAGCACCCCGAGCTGCGTGGCACTGAGCCGCAGCTCGTCGGTGATCAGCGTCTCGGTCGTGGCAAAATTGCCGCGGTCGACGTAATTGATGAAGACGCACGCCGTCACCAGCATCACGACGCGCGCCGTCGTGCGCGACTCGGTCACGGCGCGGGCCCGCTTTCGCACGGGTTTGCTCGCATCCTGGCCCCCCTTCCCACGCGCGGGCTCGCGCACGGGCCACATTGCACGAGTCTTCCCGATCCGGCAACCTGCGCTTACGATGGAATGCGCAATTTCGGGGGAGTTACCACGATGAATCCATTCGGAAATCACATGGTCGCGGCCGTACTGGCCGAGGCCCTGGTATCGGCCCTGCTGCTGATGCTGGGTTTCCTCGCCGGCAAGTACCGTGAGCGCCGCCAGCTGCGGGGCCGGGATCTGACTGAGTACGATTTTTATCCCTACGAGACGACCGCCGACAACTTTGCCGAATTCAGTGCGCGCGATTTTCGCTTAGGGATGCACTACCTGCTGCGCAATCGCGACTCCCGCGCCGCGCGACAGCTGATCTTCATCGGCGAGCAGAACAACGTGCGCGAGCTGCTGGATATGCCGGACCGGCAGGCCTACGACAAGCTGTTCTCCCGCTACCGCGGCGCTGACGTCACCGGCGACGCCCAGGACTATCTTGAGAATTACCGCAACATCGTGCGCCTGCTGGGCAAGACCTTCTCGAACATGGGCATCGAGATTCTCCTGCACGATCTCGCCAATCCGAGCCGTTCGATCGTCTGGATCGAGGGCGCCGAGGTGACCGGCCGTTCCCTGCACATGGGGACCACGACGCTGCTCGTTGACCTCAAGAAGCGGCGTGCGCTGAACCAGGACAAGCTGAACTACGAGCTGAAGCTCGGAGCGCGGCGCTTCAAGTGCACGACCATTCCGATCATCCGCAAGGAATATGGTGTGGTGGGCGCGGTGTGCATGAATATCGACCTCAACTTCATTCGTGATGCGGTGCTGCCCTCGCCGGCCGGCCTGGCCGAGTTCTTTCGGCACTATTGCCAGACGGACATGGAACTCACCGAGAACGTACTATCCAAGGAGGAGCATCACAAGGCACTGCAGGGCAAGAAGCATTATCGGGACACCGCCTTCGAAGGCGCGGCTCGCGGCTAGCGCTCATCAGGGGTGCCGAAGATCACCCCATTGATATATCAGTGTGTTAGGGGATCTTTCTAATGCCCTACATTGTTATTGGTCCCGCACCCGCCCGAAGACCGCCCGGCTCTGCCGTAGTCCATCCCGCCCCTGGCAGAGCACACTCCCGGTCATCTCCGGCACGTAACTTCACCTGGGGTTCCCACGAACTACCGACTATGCCGATAGGCTGATCCAAAGCCGCGTAGGCGCGGGCAGAAAGTCTTTAAGCCTTGGGGGATTCAGGGTTCATGAAGTGTCAGCAGCAGGTCTGGGCGGTAGTGCTGGCAGCCGGAGATGGCACGCGCCTCGCGGCCCTGACTACGGATGCCGGTGGCAACCCGGTGCCCAAACAATACTGCTCCCTGCAGGGCCAGGGCTCGCTCCTCGAGGATGCCGTGCAGCGCGCGGGACATCTGGTGCCGCGTGAGCGGCTCTGCGCCGTGGTCGCCGACGATCATCGACGGTATTGGCAACGCGAGCTTCGGGAATTTGCCGCGGGAAACATCATCGTACAGCCCCGCAATTGTGGTACGGGAATGGGCGTCCTGCTGGCCACGCTGCGCGTGCTCGAACGCGACCCGTGGGCACACCTCTTGTTCCTGCCCGCCGATCATTTCGTGCGCGACGAACCGGCGCTTGCGCGCTCGCTGCGCGAGTTCGCCGCCCTGCCGGCACGTTACACCGAGGAACTGTTGTTGCTGGGCATCGAACCCGAGGAGCCGGATCCGGAACTCGGCTACATCGTGCCGGGCGAGCGCCTCGCGCCGAATACGCACCGGGTGGCGCGCTTTGTGGAGAAACCGTCTTTCGGGACAGCGCGTGCGCTGGTGAATGAAGGCGCGCTGTGGAACAGCTTCATTTTTGCTGCGAAGGGCCAGTCGCTGCTGGCTCTGCTGCGCGCACGCCGGACCGATGCCGTCGACAGCATGGCCAGGGCGCTGGCGGCAGACGCCGGTGCGACAGGATCCGGTCGGGCGCTTCGCGCACTCTACGAGCGTCTCCCAAGCGTCGATTTTTCGCGCGCCATCGTGGAGGGCGCGGAACCAGGCTTGCGGGTGTTGAAGGCGCCCGCCTGCGGCTGGACGGACCTGGGTACGCCCCGGCGCGTCGCGGCAACCCTGCAACGACCTTTGCCAGTAGCCATCCGGCCCCACTCGGCCCCGCTGACGCCCGCAGTTGTGAACCTCGCCCTGCAATTTGCCCGCGGGAGTAATCACGGATGGATCGGCTAGCCCTGGCACGCCCGGCGTTTTCCTCTGACGCGGGTGCCTTTGCAACAGAATGGCTGCAGACCAACGGCCTGGGCGGATTCGCCAGCGGTACGGCCGGCCAGGCGAATACACGCCGCTATCACGGACTGCTCGTGGCTTCCCTCAAGCCGCCGCTCGAGCGCATCCTGATGGTGTCCAAGGCGGACACCGTCGTGCGATACCGTGGTGCGGCACATGCGCTCGCATGCAACGAATTTGCCGGCGGCACGATTGCGCCGCGTGGCTACCGGCAGTTGGCGGCTTTTCATCTTGAAGGCACCGTCCCGGTCTGGACCTATGCGATCGGCGATGCGCTGCTGGAGGTGAGGGTCTGGATGGCACACGGCCGTAATACGACACACGTTCAATACCGGGTCGTGCAGGCCGCGACGACGCTGGAACTCGAGATCGCACCCTTGTGCACCTACCGGGATTATCACGCTCACGCTCGCGGCCGCCGCGCCTTCAGCGTCGAGACACAGGAATCGGCCTGTACGATTACCGCCGACGAGGGAGCACGTCCCTATACCTTGTCGCTGGACGGAGGGCGGTTTCGAGCCGATCCGGACTGGTATTGGAATTTCCATCATCGCGTCGAGGCAGAGCGCGGCCTGGACACGGACGAAGACCTGTTCCGGCCGGGCAGATTTCATGCCGATCTGCTGCCCGGCGAGGCCCTGACCTTGACCTTGAGCGCGGAGCATCAGCCGGCACCACCCGCGCTACGCCAGGAACTGGAGCGCCAGAGTGCACTCGTATCGGCCCTGCCGGCCATGACACCCGCCTGGGTGCGACAGCTGACGCTTGCCGCCGATCAATTTCTGGTCGCTCGCGGCGGCGGCGCGGCCTCACCGTTAGGCACTACGGTCATCGCGGGATACCCCTGGTTCGGAGACTGGGGCCGCGACACGATGATTGCCCTGCCGGGCCTGGCACTGGCGACCGGACGTCACGCAGAAGCAGCGTCCATCCTCCGGACGTTTGCGTCCCACCTGAGCCAGGGCATGCTGCCGAATCGCTTTCCGGACGGCAACGAAGCGCCGGAATACAACACCGTCGATGCGACGCTCTGGTACTTCCACGCCATTGCAGAGTATTACGCGGCGACCGACGATCTGGCACTGGTACGCGAACTGTATCCCGGGCTCTGCGAAGTCATCGATTGGCATCAGCGCGGCACGCGCTTTGGCATTCGTGTGGATCCGGCGGACGGACTGCTGC
>DATFUG010000012.1:0-2458 GCA_035261025.1 Steroidobacteraceae bacterium
CAGATAGAGCGGCGCATAGGCGAGGCCATACAAGGCGCCTAGCAGCGCGCCAATGAGCATCGGCGGCGCGTTCCACGCGAGCCAATAGAACGGCAAATAAGGGATGGGATTGGCAAAAGTGGGTCCCGAGAAGGCCGGGAAAATGTCGTACAGGATACGATTATTGAGCAGAGCGTAGGGAGCGTAGAAGTGATAGTTCTGCTGATCGTAATTGGCGTCCTGGCCGAGCGCGAGCGCAAGTAAGGCGCAGGCAGCCGAAGCCACGGCGGTGAATGCCGCGACGTTCCAGCCGTTGCCGCTCCGGACGGGTAACCCTACTTCTTTCATGGCCGCGACGCCGAGCTGTCGATCGGGAGCCCGATCACGGCCATCGCCGGCTGCTGCGCACGCACCGCGAGCGGCCAAGCGATTGGGGCGCCGTCTAGAAGCGTAAGGAATTCGCGCAGCAGCATGGGACCTGTTGAGAACATGCGTTGCGTATCCCCGAACTATAGCAGCCTTGAACCACCCAGCGAGTGGCAAAATTGGCACCGGCGGATGCCGACGGTCCTATCAGGCCCAATGTCCGTTGCGGGTCCAAACCGGAAAAGCTCCATGCGAGCAAATGTTTTCCGCTTTGCCCTCGAACTCGGACATTGTCCGATGAAGTCGGCACTTCGCATTTGTACCAATGCCGGAAGTCGCCGGTTTACGCGGGGATCAGGCGCCAGACAACGCCGCCCTCGACTAGGAAAAGGGGGTAGCGCGTGCACCGATCGTTAATCAATATGAATGGTTGTTCAGACACCTAGAGGGGATTTTAATAACGCGTTTCGGAACGTAGAACGCCCACGGTGATTAGCACTCCACACGTTAATGGGAGTGTTAATATGAAAAAGTTAGCTATCGTATTTGCCGCCAGTGCAGCCGCGCTGCTTGGTGGCTCCGCTGCAAACGCAGCAGACAACACGGTGAAGGCAAAGGCCGCAACCGACATAAGCCAGTCATCAACCGACTTCAGCTCGCGCCGTCGTTACTATCGACACTATGGATATCGTCACTACCGCCCGTACTACAGGAGCTACGGCTACGCTCCGCGGCCGTACTATGGATACGGCGGCGGTTACGGTGGGCCGTACTATGGAGGCGGCTACGGTTATGGCGGGCCGAGTGTAAGCTTTAGCTTCGGCGGCGGTGGGTACCGCGGTTGGTAATGCAAAAAGCCCGCAGAAGCGCGGGCTTTTTCTTTTATAGAACCGAGAGCTGTCCTTGCTTGAGGCGATAGCCGTTCACTACCTCTTGAGCTTGCACCATCTGTAGGTGTCCGTCACAAATCCCCACGAGGCGCCAGACGGCTTACACGATCAGGCGAAAAGTCTAAGCAGCCTGTTTGATCGTCGCGAACGCGGTGAGGGTGATTTTCCCGGCATCATTGAACCGGAAATGTGTGCGCACTGGTTTCCCGTCATATCCCCGATAGTCGAGAGACACGCCGTCCGGCTCAGGGCACAGTGCGTCGATCTCAAATGCACGAGCTGCTGGTCCGGCCAGCTTCGAGCGCCAGTACCATTCCATCGCGGATCGACCTCGAATAGTTCCGCCTTCGCAGCATTCAATGGTCGCCGCGTCATCATAGAGGTCTAGCAGCACGTCCAGCCGTTGCTGCTTACAAGCGTCGATCCAATCAACGACTATACCGACAGCATCGAAGGCGTCCTGAGCATTCGACATATCCGCATCTCCACTGGTGAGAGCCTGCCGCAAGGACCAGGGTAAGAACCTGTGGCTGAACGCAGGGTGAACGTGCCCCGATTATGTCGCGCGGGAGGGGAATACCGGCCAAAAACGGCGGCTGTAGCGGTCGTCGGTAGGCGCGCGAACTTAGGCCGTGAACCCATAAATCTGCCGGGCGGACGGTTTGCCAGAGTCCGCTATGCCCCGATAGCGATCAAATTCCGCAGCGCAGCGAAATGGCGCGATGTGCCAAACGCAGACATCAACTGTCGCGACTGCGTCGTCCGTTCACTCGCCGGACCTGAACCCGATCGACAGGTCTTCGCCAAGTTCAAGCACTTATCGGCAAGGCCGCCGCGCGCTCGTCCAAAAACCATCTACGTCACAATCGGCGAAATCCTCGAGCATTTACGCCCACCGAATGCGCCACTGGCTATGCCCAATCCTTAAAAGCATCATGCTCTAGTCTTCGTCCGGCTCGCGCACGACCGGCGGTTCGTCGGCGCGGTCCTCTTCCTCGTCGTCCTCGCCCTCGTCCTCTTCGTCTTCATCAGGATCTCGGGGCGGCATTGTGTTGGCCGTGATCACGAAGGGACTCCAGTCGAACCTGGTGGAAAATTCCTCGGGGATGTGTGGGGTCATGTTGTTGCTCCTCGGGCGTGGACCCTAGGGAGGCCGCCAACAGAGGCGGCCTTACCGGATGCGTAGTTCTGCGACCGCCAGAGCCGAAAGCTGCGCCGCGTCA
>DATFUG010000013.1:0-16181 GCA_035261025.1 Steroidobacteraceae bacterium
TTCACGGCCGAGGAGATCTGGGGCGAGTTGCCCGGCGCACGGATGGAATCGGTGTTCCTCAGCACCTGGCATGCACTCCCGGCGGCCGGCGGCGGGGCGGGCGCGGCGATTGATTGGGCGGCCCTCATCGCGCTGCGCACGGACGTGTCACGCGAACTCGAGCGCCTGCGAGTCGCCGGGGAAATCGGTGCTCCCCTCGAGGCCGAACTCGATGTCTACTGCCTCGAGGCCCAGTACCCACGGCTTAACGCACTCGGCGATGAACTTCGATTCCTGATGATCACCTCGCAGGCGCGCGTGCAGCGCGTGTCGGCGGCGCCGGCAGGCGCCGTCGAAGCGGCATTGGTTTCCGGCGGCGGCGTGTGGATCAGCGTGCAGCGCACGGCGGCAGTGAAGTGCGTGCGCTGCTGGCATCACCGCGAGGATGTGGGTCAGTCACCGGCGCATCCGGAGCTGTGTACCCGCTGTGTTGGCAATGTGACGGGGCCCGGCGAAGTGCGCCGCTACGCCTGATGACACCCGACACGACGGCCGCAGGCGCGGCGGGCACCGGACAGTGGCGCTGGCTGGTGCTCACCGCGGCGATCATCGGCCTCGATCAATGGAGCAAGCGGCTGATCGAAGCGGCCCTTCTGCCTTTCGAGGCCCGTTATTACCTGCCGGTGTTCAACCTGGTGCGGGCGCACAACCAGGGCGCGGCCTTCAGCCTGTTCGAAGGCGCCTCTGGCTGGCAACGCTGGGCCTTCAGCGCCCTGGCCGTGATCGTGAGTGTGTCGCTCATCATCTGGCTCAAGAGTCTGCAGCGACACGCCAATCTGCTGGCGGCGGGCCTGGCGCTGATCCTGGGCGGTGCGATCGGGAATGTGCTCGATCGCCTGCGGCTCGGCTACGTGGTTGACTTCCTGCAGGTGCACTGGCAGCAGCACTATTTCCCCGCTTTCAATGTCGCCGATTCGGCGATCACGGTCGGTGCCGCGTGCCTGCTGCTCGACATTTACCTGGGCTCACGGCGCCACTCCAGCGCTGTGGGCAGCTAGGGCCCCTCGCCTATGCGCATCCTGCTCGCCAACCCCAGAGGCTTTTGCGCCGGCGTCGATCGCGCCATAGAGATCGTGGAGCGCGCGATTGAACTGTTCGGCGCACCGATCCATGTGCGGCATGAAGTGGTGCACAACCGCACCGTGGTCGAACGCCTGCGCGCCCTGGGCGCCGTGTTCGTCGAGGAATTGCATGAAGTGCCCGACGGGGCGACCGTCATTTTCTCGGCCCACGGCGTGTCGACCGCGGTGGAGCAGGAAGCGCAGCGGCGGGGGCTGCGGGTCTTCGACGCCACCTGTCCCCTGGTCACGAAGGTGCACATGGAGGTGGCCCGCTTTGCGCGGGAGGGGCGCGACGTGCTGCTGATCGGTCACGCAGGCCATCCGGAAGTCGAGGGCACGATGGGCCGCTTCGATGGCTCGCACGGCGGGCGCATCCTGCTGATCGAAAACGTGGCCGACGTGCGGCGCCTTGAAGTGCGCGATCCGCAGCAGCTCGCCTTCGTCACGCAGACGACGCTCTCGGTGGACGACACCGCCGCGATCGTGGAAGCGCTGCGCGAGCGCTTTCCTGCGCTGCAGGCGCCGCGCAAGGAAGACATCTGCTACGCCACCCAGAACCGGCAGGATGCCGTGAAGCAGCTGCTCGAGCACTGCGAGGTGCTGGTGGTGGTCGGGTCGCGCAGCAGCTCCAATTCCAACCGCCTGCGTGAACTTGCCGACCGGGCCGGAGTCCCTGGATATCTCGTGGACGGCGCAGCGGACCTGCAACGCGCCTGGTTCGAGGGCCGCGACACGGTCGGCGTGACGGCCGGCGCTTCGGCTCCTGAGCTGCTGGTGCAGCAGGTGGTCGAACGCCTGCGTGAGTGGGGTGGGGCGCCGCCGGCAGAGTCCCACGGCCGGCCGGAAAACGTGGTTTTTGCGTTGCCGCGCTCGCTGCGGTAAAACGGTCGCCAGTATGGATAGGAATGCCGAAAATCCGCCTGCCACGGCCGGAGATATCAGCGCCCGCCTGCAGGCCAGTGGCATCCGCGTCACCGCGCAGCGGCTGCAGATTGCCGAGCTCCTGCTCGCCGTCCCCCAGCACCTGACGGCCGATCAGATCGCCGAGGCCCTGCAGCAGCGTGGGCTGGTCGTCGCCAAGGCCACTGTGTACAACACGCTGAACCTGTTCGCGGAGCGCGGGTTGCTGCGCCCCCTGTCGGTCGATGGCACGCGCAGCTGGTTCGACTCCAACGTCGAGCCGCACTACCATTTTCACGATGAGCGGTCCGGCTCCCTGACCGACGTCGCGCTGCCGGAAGTCCAGTTCAGCCGCCTGCCGGAGCCGCCCGCCGGGATGGAAGTGGCCGGCCTCGATCTGGTGATCCGGCTGCGCCCGATCCGGTAGAATTCCGCGGCTTGCCGGAGTAGCTCAGTTGGTAGAGCGGCGCATTCGTAATGCGTAGGTCGTAGGTTCGATTCCTATCTCCGGCACCAGTTCCCATTTTTGCCGACTCAACTGGGGTAGATTCGCGCCTAAGTCGTTGAATACTGCGCCAGATAGCCCTGTCTGGTACGATTCCTCTTGCATCCCATAGGGACACTGGGGTAGGGTACACGCTCAGACCGATAGCGGAGTACCCCATGCCTCTCACAGATGCTGAAGTCTTAACCGCCCCGATACCTGCCGCCGGCCAGCGTAAGTTTTTCGACGGGCGCGGGCTGTTCCTTTTCGCGTTTGCCTCCGGCTCGAAAGGCTGGCGGATGCGCTACCGCTTCGCTGGAAAAGAAAAACTGTTGAGCCTGGGCACGTTCCCCGCTGTGTCATTGGCGCAGGCGCGCGTTGCAGCCGAGGCAATCCGCGTGCAAGTTGCAGCGGGCACTGACCCAAGCGCACAGCGCCAGCAAGTCGCCGCAGCGGTTCGCACGGATGCCGAGAATACCTTCCTCCGCACTGGTGAGCAGCTACTTGAGCGTAACGCCAGCACGCACAGCCCCCGCACACAGTCTAAGAATGCGTGGCTTCTCTCTTTGCTGCGCCCGCTGCACGCCGTCCCTGTCTCCCAAGTGACGGCCGCGCAGGTACTCGCCGCGGTGCAGCCTCTTGAGCGTGCCGGGCAGCATGAGAGCGCGCACCGCGCCGCCGCGCTCGCCAATCGGGTGCTGCACTTCGCGGCCAATTCCGGAATGATCGGCACGGCCCCGCATATAAGGCTGCGGGACGTGCTGCGGCCCGTAGTCACTTCGCACCATGCCGGCGTGACCACGCCGCGCGATCTAGGCGTATTGCTGCGCGCGATCGACGTTTACAGCCGCGCTAGTGTCCGCAATGCGCTGCGGCTCGCGCCCCATGTGTTCGTGCGTCCGGGTGAATTGCGGGCCGCTGAATGGGTCGAGTTTGATCTATCGCGCGGCCTTTGGACAATACCGGCCAATCGCATGAAAATGCGCCGGCCGCACGTAGTTCCCTTGAGCGCGCAAGCCGTTGCGATCCTGAAGGATCAGCAAGCTATCAGCGGCACGAACCGCTACGTGTTCCCTTCAGGGCGGGCCGGGGGCCGGCCATTGTCAGACGGCGCGCTAGGGGCTGCGCTTCGGCTCATGGACTACCCGCCGGAAGTTCACACCCCGCACGGCTTCCGCACCACAGCCAGCACGCTCCTAAACGAGCGCGGGGTTGACGCCGAACTGATAGAACTACAGCTAGCACACAAAGACCCGAACGCCATACGCGGCGCGTACAACCGCGCCGAGAAGCTACCCGAGCGCGCCGCCCTAATGCAGCGCTGGAGCAATTACTTGGACTTGCTGCGCGCCGAGGCCGAGCGAGTGCACGTGGCTAAAGCCGTGGCCGACTTCGTAGACCTAGGGCCGCTGGATGCCAACTGGCAGGCCGCGAAGCCCACACCCGAGAGTGCCGAGGATGCCCGCGAGTTCATGGGGGCTGATCCAACTGCCCCGCACAGCCGGGAGTAGTGCATATGCTTCCCCGTTACGACTTCACTCCGCTTCCCCGTCAACCGCTGTGGCGGGCCGGCGATACCTTGAGCGCCAAAGCCCGGCGCACCTACCGGAACATTGTCCGGGCGGCATTTGGTCAATACGTGGCCGCAATCACGGCCTCAGATGATCACGCCCGGCAGTTCTACGAAGCCGAGTTCGGAACAGGCAATCAACTGGAGGCTGTCCTTACCTTTGCCCGTAAGCCCGAGGCGCATCAGCGCGCGTGGCTACAAGCCCGGAATGCGGAATTTGACCGTGACCAGGCAACGCGCGCCGGGGCCCTGTCGGAATTTGAGCGGGTGAGCGGCGAAGCGCTGGCTTCGGCCCGCAACCCAAGCCTGTCGGCCAATACCAGCCCCGACAGCCCCAAAGCCTGAAACCCTCTCAGGCTCAATAGGAAGCCCTACGGGCGGCGCAAGCCTTACACCCTCACGCAGCCGATCATAATAGCCTGCAAGGCCGCGGGGACGCTACAGGGCTTGAGGGAGGGAAGGGGTGAGGGAGTAGGGGCATTGACTGGAGCCGTGGCCGCCGGGTAATGCCCGAGCGCAGCGAGGGGCAGGGGTGCGAGGGTGGCGAGGCTCAAGGATTAAAAGGCCGTGGTGCGCGGCGCGGGATATTCGAGTCTCAACCGAATTATTGCGTGCCGGGACTGCAACAACTGCAACAAACGCAACACCCCTAGGGGTGTGTTGCTGTTGGTTGCATGTGTTGCATCAGGCCAGGTACAACAAATGCCAACGTTTGTTGGCGTTTGTTGGTGTTTGTTGCATCTGCGTACAACGCCCGGCCACAATTAATCAGCGCGTTAGAACTGAGCAAGGTTTAGTCCTAGCATCACGCGCCCTTAAACATTCCAGAACGCCAGCCCCCGGGACGCAACTGGAACCCCTGCAAGCCCACAGCCTAAACGGAGGCGGCCGAGCGGCGTTTGCAGCCTCGCACGTAGACCATACCGACCCTTGCTTTGTGTCATGCCTCATGTGGGCATCGCAGCCAGCGCGTAAGCCATTGAACCTGCAAGGCCATGAGGCTGCAAGGCCGGCCCATTACCCCCGATCTATACCCCGAGCGCGCAGCGAATGCGCAGCCAGGGGCGCGCGTCGCCGGCAGCCTGCGGCCATCCCTATTAGGCGCTCGACCCTCCGCGCCACGCGCCAGCGCGACCCCCTTCCGGAAATGAACTTCGACCCTTTCGGCCCCTCAAGTGCTTGTAATTCTAGGGAAATTAATTCCCGGAATTTTTTTTTGAATTTCCCCGGCTCGGATTTAATTCCGGGAATTATTCAAGCAATGGTGAGCAGTCCACCCGCCATATTTTCCGGGAGCGGTCCGCGAGTGCCCGGCGCTGGCGGGAACCATTCGGCCCACAGCGCGGCGAGCCGATCCGGCCCATACATGTCCCGGATCACGTCCGGGAGGCAATCGAGCAGCGCCGGCACCTGGCCCGGCAGTACAGCGAATGCGTCATGCGCCACGGCCCACGACTCGGCCGGCGCGGCAGCTACCAACTCGGCCAGCATTGCCGCATCCATCGAGTGTACGAAGTTCGCGGCGAACGCCTGCTGTTGCTGGCGGCCGTCTATGCGACTTCCGGCCCGGCGGCGCGCGAAGCCGATGCGCTGGCCTTCTATAACCGTGCGCACCGGCTCAACCCGCGACCAGTCCGCGCGGTAGTCCTGCACCACCCTAAAACCGGTCGGCGTTTCCCATTCGATAGCATCGCCTGCGTACATCAGCGGCACGCGCTCCAGATCATCGAGCAACTGGAATGCTTCCTTGGCATGAATCCGCGCATGAGTGCGGACACGGGCAGCCATTTCCCTATCGGCATCGGTCACAATAAGGCGCTTCTTGCCCCTCAACGCGGCCAATGCTTCGGCACACGTATATTCCCCGGCTCCGTAGAATGTTGGCACCAGCACGGCCTTGACTTGATCGCGGCCAGTGCCCGCCGATTGCGCGACGTAGGCGTAAAAATCTGGCGATTCCGCGGTCGCTTTGGCGGCAAGTTTCTGCGCGGTCGTGTAGGTGTCACCCCACAGATTCACAAGTTGCGCCAGTTCCTTGTCTCGCGTGAGCCATGCAATGTGCTGCAACCCGCTGCACGTCGCATCTAGTCGGATCGGCAAGTGTACGGGCTTGCCGAGGATCGCATCGGAAAACGCGGCGCGCGCCGCGAGCGCTTGCGCCGGCTCTTTAGCCTCAGTCCAACCATGCGCCATAAGTTCGCGGCCATAATTGAGCAACCACGCGCGACCGTTGCCGAATTCTGCCGGCCCGGCTTGCCCGGTCATTTGCGCCAAATGGTAAGCAATCCAGCCGATGCCGGCATCGTCTACCGTTTCCCCTTCGGCAAATTCGAGAAGTCCGCGCGCCAGATCGCCGCCGCTGGTGTAGGTCAAGAACTTGCCGCGCTGATATAAGCGCCCGCGAAAGTCCAACCCGACAGGAAGGTAGAATTTTGGCCGGTCGCGCAACGCCTGCGCCTGCTGCAAGGCAAGCAATTCCTCCAGAGGCGTTGAGAGGGTGACGCGCGATAGCATCGTATCCAGCAGGGCGGTATTGATTCGCCACGCTGTACCTTGCACCTTGTCAGCGGCTTCCTCTACTCGCGGCGGCGCGTCCTGGCGTTCCTCTTTCATATCGTGCCGTAGCTTCACACTTACACCACGCGGCGGCACGGTTCGCACCAATCGGCGCACTGCCGCGCCGGAACCGTTGACGTAGACGGCGAGTCGCTGTCGCGTTGCCGGAAGCAGCACAACCCGGCGGCCCTCATCATCGCCGTCGAGAAACGGCGCAATGATCCCGGCGAGCGCGGCAAGGTGTAGCAACTGCCCGCCAATTTGCAGGCCGAGTTCATCGGAGCCGAGGCCGAGATTCCTACCGAGTCGGCCCGCTACGCTAGACACCAACGGCGAGTCCGGATTGCTGCCCGGCTGCGATTCAACCCACAAGCGTGATTCAACTATCGCGTACAGGATCGCAGCGGCCAGTTCTGCGCTGGATTCCTCGCGCAGTTGCGTGACCCACAGGGGAGGGCGGCCACGGCCGCGCTTGCGCGTGCGCTCCCTGTCAATGACGGCAATTAGCGGCTCATAGTCCGCGCCCGCGCTGATCGCCT
The DNA here is from genome assembly GCA_035261025.1 of Steroidobacteraceae bacterium. Lineage (GTDB taxonomy): Bacteria > Pseudomonadota > Gammaproteobacteria > Steroidobacterales > Steroidobacteraceae > FEN-1191. Next base: position 7,150 of record DATFUG010000013.1, read on the forward strand.
TGCCGGTCGCGGCAATCGCCGCGCTCTGGACTACCTGCGCCGTAGTCCGCACCTTGCTTCCCTTTTCCATAATAAGTACCACCTAAAAAAGAAGGCTTAGTCAATTAATATATACCACGGGACCGGGCATCCCGTCAATAAGTACCACCTAAAAAACGATTCCTTCGCAGCCCTAATTTAACCCGGATTCGCTCCGGGGTCAATAAGTACCACCTAAAAAGAGCAATGTCTTTTCAAATACCGAGGTTCACATGCTTGTCTGGAAACATCCCCAAGATTTTGTAAAGCACTACCAGCCGGCCGGACTGGTGCAGGAATTCCTGCACGGCCTGCACCCGCTGATCCGACAGACCGAGGGCGGGAAATTCGCCTTATTGGTGCCCGCCGGCAACGTGCCTTTGCGCACACTGAAAACACTGCACGACACAATCGGCCGCAGCGTTGAGTGGCGCTTGCTGGAACTGGCCGAGGACGGCGAGTTAACCGAAGTGACCGACACAGCCCCTGTCCGGTGGGTCACGTTGACGGAAGCCGAGTACCGGCGCGCGATCAAGGCGCAGCCAGCGTGAAAGCGCCAGCAAGTCCCGCGCGTGAGGAGATGCCCGCGCGGCCGATCACTATTGCAATCGGCGGCACGCCTTCCGCGTGGGCAATGCGTCGCGCGTGGATCGACGACCAGCGCCCGGCTGGTGTCAATGACGATGCGTGGTATCGCACGCTCAAATTCCTGATGCACAACTTAGACGCGCGGCTCCCCGTGCGCCTCAAGTTCGATGCGCTCCCGAACGGCGAAGTGTCGGCACGCATCGCCTACAAAGTCTGGACATACATAACCGATGGCGCGACCGAGCGCGATCAAGTCGTGGCCGATGGAGAATTGAATGCTTAAGCCCGAAGAATATAGCGACGGCACGCGCGCAGCGATTGCGCTCATGTCGGAAGCGCGAAAGAAGAAACCGAACGGCACATTGCCGGCCGCCGAGACTGCGCCGCTATCGCATCACATTACCGACATTCTGGCGCGCAAGACTCAAGTGCAATGGCTGCCCGGTCTGCGCCATATCCTTGAACGGCGCGTGATTGCGATCATGCCCGGCCCCCACGGTTCGTATAAGTCTGCGGTCGTTGGCCGTTGGCAGATACAGGCCGCGCTCGCTGGCGTGCCCGGAATGATGCTGTACGGGGAAGGCGCGGGACTGGATCGACGCATTGACGCCGGACTAAAGCAACTGGCACCCGATACCGATCCGGCCACGGTTCCGCTGCACGCGATCGAGAAGCGAATCAATTTGTCGAAAGACGGACTCGAAACACTGCGCGCCGAATTGCGCCGCGTCGGCTTTCGGGGCGGTCTGCTATCAATCGACACTTATTCCAAATATGCCGCTGCCTTGGATCAGGACAACAACACAGACGCGAGCGCATTTATTGCAGGACTGGATTCGATCCGCGAGGAATTCGATTGCGCAATTTTACTGGTAACACACACCGGACATTCCGATAAGAAGCGCGCCCGTGGCGCTAGTTCACTCACGGACGACACCGACGCCGAGTATGTCGTGAGTTTCGAGAATGGCACCGTGAAGGTTACGCGCGAGAGATTCAAGGACAGCCCGAGCCTTTCGCCGCTGTTCTATACGCCGGTCGTGGTTGACTTGGGACGCAAGGACGATTCAGGCGAAGCGGTCACGGGCCTGGTGCTGGAGATTGCCGGCACGCCTCCGGCCGCCAGCAAGGCTAAGGGACTCGGGAAGGTAGAAAGCAAAATTCTGACGATAGCTCGTAGCACATCCGTTGCAGAGATTGAACTGTCGTGGATTGTGCAGCAATACAAAGAGACTACTCCGCGCGGCGACGGTAAGCGCGATACACGCGGCGATGTTGCCCGGCGCGCAGTCAAGGACTTGACCGAGCGCGGGCTGTTGCACTTTGCCGAAGGATCAGACGCCGAGCGCGTGCGCACTGGCGAGACTACCGATTGGCTGAACGGGAGCGAAACCTAAATGCCGAAGGGAACAAAAGGGTTCGTAAAAGGCCGAGCCAAAACGGGAGGCCGCAAACGTCTGAAACCCCTCAACGTCACGCGGGTGATGTTCATTACCGAAGCCCCCGCAAAGCGCCAGCGTTCGTTAGCCGATATGGCGGCCGAGATGTTGGCAGAGCAATCGTGGAAAAACTCTCAGGCCGGGCAGGCTGAAGCCGAAGCCGCGCAGCGAGTCTATAAACCCGGACGCGCGCCCGCAGCACTGCCGACACCCTCAACGGATGAGCTATTGCGCCGGCATCGGAACGCGAGAGCGTGGAATGAGCGCCACCCGGATAGGCCGGTAAAAGTGCCGCCCGTCGAAACACTGGAACAGCGCAACCGGAACATGTTGCCCGGTGCTGGCGACCGCTCCGGGTTGCTGGCGCAGGAACTTATAAACGATGCCGAGCGTAAGGCACTAGCCGAGAAGTTCCGCACATCCAGCAACGGCACGAACTGGAGCCCGCTGGAATGAGCTACCTAGACGACATTTGGAACGCGACTCCGGGCGGCCCGCAATCACCAGCCAAAACACACAAGCGCGGCTACGTGGACGGCTCCGGGTTCTACCGCGCTCCCGGCTCGATCCACCAGCCCACACCTACACCGCGGCGCGCTCTGCCAGCCGAGCAATCGGAGTCGGCGTGGCTGGATTTCTCGCACTGGCACCGCAAATAACTTTTTCACTCAACCCCACAAGGATATTTTGACATGGACGTATCACCCCACCAGCAACAGGTCAACGCCGCTCGCCAGCGAAAGGCACGGCTAGACCGTATCGAAACGCTGCGCGGCCAGCAATCCGAGCTAGAGGTAAAACTAGCCAACGCCGAGCGCCACCCCGGCGACCCCGTCAAGGCTTCAATGATTCCGGGACTGCGCAATCGCCTGGAACTTGCGCGCGGCGAATTAGATGCTGCGACCCGGCGCGATCTCGAACTGACAAACGGCATAGACCCGAAGCCGCAAGCGCAGATTGACGCGGAACTGGCCGTCATTGCGGCGCGCGACCATCAGCGCAACGAAGCGAAACGCACCCCGCAGAACGCGCACCTATACGGCCCCCGTGGCGAATGGCCGCCGGCCGCTGCGGTTGCCGCTGGCGTCGCCGCTACAGAAAAGAGAGGACGCGGACGCCCCCGTAAGGTGCTGCCGTGACCCTAAAAGCAAAGCAGAAAAGAAAGAAGCCGGCCGAGACTTTGCCGGCTGCAATCGGAGTGATTGCGATTCCCCGCAAGGCTACGCGGTTGCGGCGTGCAAGGTTCACGGGCTGCCAGTGCAGTCGGTGCGCGCCATGAGCATGCTTTACACGGCAGAGGGCGCTATCGAGAAGGCAAAAAAGAGAGGCCACCGCAGGCTATGGGTTGCGCAGATTGGCATTTGGGCGCTTAAGCGCCGCGAGGCGCGCGAGCGACGGCGCGCAGTTCGAGAGGCGAACCTAGAAACACTCAAGCGCCGGCAGGGATTTTTCGCTACTGGAGTCGCGCATGGTGCCAGTCTGCTTGACGGGGTGCGCCATGACAGATAGGCCAGATACCCGAGTGTTCCCGCCGCCGCTGGATCGCATGCCGCCGCACATTCGGGCCGCCATAGAGGCGTACATGGCGAGGCGCGAGCGCGGCGAAGTGAAGGACCGAACAATCCCGGAGCCGGACTGGAGGAACAAACCGTGAACCCATTACAGCCACCAAAGACTGCCGGCGAGGCGGTAGACAGATTGCTGTCTGACTTCGCCGTGGCGGCCGAGTTTACTCGGCTCGCCGTTCAGCGATACCACGCAGCCATATCCAGAATCATTGATGCAAAAGAAACGGACTCCGGCCATGAGTAAACCATGCTCGAAACATCCAGACGCGGGCCGATATGGAACGTGGAAGTGCGCGGAATGCGCCCGTGAGTACAAGGCGAAATGGGCGGCCGAGAACCGCGAGCGTATCGCGGCCCGGTCGGCGGCCTTGTATGCCAGCAATCGCAAACACCGCGACGCCATTAGTGCGAAATGGGCGCGAGACAATCCCGATAAGTCACGCGCTATAAAACTGGCATGGCGACGACGCAATCCGGAAAAGCAGAACGCGGCGCAGATAGCGTGGCGACAGAAAAATCCTGCAAAAGCGACAGAATACTACGCGGCGAACAAAGAGAAACACGCGGAGCGCGTCGCGCGATGGGCACGCAATAACCCTGATATTAGACGCGCGTCCGTTGCGAAAGGGCGTGCCGCGAAACTTCAGCGCACGCCGCTATGGGCCGACCTCGAAGTGATAACACTCTGTTACACGTTCGCGCGAGTGCTAGCCGATTGGAGCGGCAACCCGCGCCGCGAAGTAGATCACGTCATTCCGCTACAAGGCCGGCTCGTTAGCGGCTTACATGTTCCCGAAAATCTGCAGCTATTGCCGGAACGCGACAACGCCAGCAAACAAAACCGATTTAACCCCGATCAATCAACACAGGAAATTCAGATATGAGTACGTCCCCTGATCAAATGCGCGCGACACTCGCCAATCTTGAGGCGCAGATACAGCGCGAAGCCGCAGCCGAGAAAACCGCCGCTGTAGCGTTACCCGCTGGCGCGACTCCCGCGGCGCTAGAAGATTTAGAAGTCTACCCGGACACTAAAGCAATGACGCCAGCGCAAGCGCACGAGACCCGCGCCGCGTACGAAGCCGACTTGAGAGACTTGGTCCGGGACGCGACACCAGCGGCAGCGCCTAACGCAGCGTTCATTGCCGAATTGCAGCAAGGGCGGCAGAACCTTGGCGCGAAGCCTTCGGCCGTTGCGCTTCAGGTTTATGAAACGGAACTTGCCGCCGCGCTTTCTCCGGCAGCGTTCAACGGGAAAATAGACACGTTGCCTAAGTTCATGTCCCGCATCGGCACGCCGATGACCGAGGCGCAGCATAAGGCGTGGACTGCCTCCGTTGCGCAGGCACGCGCGGAAGGTGTCGCGGCCAGTGTCAGCGCGGAGGATCGTGCTGCCGGATACGTCGCACATTCCGAACTGTCAGCGGATGTACTCAACGGCTACACGTTGCCGAACCTGCCCGGCGTTTCGTGGAACCCGTCCGAAGCGCGCGCACTGTTGAGCGCGGCACGTGCTGCCGGTATGACGCAGGCTCAAGTTGAAGCCGCTGCCCGGAAAATGCACGCCGATGCGACGGGGGCTAAATGAGCGACGACAACCAGGCGCGCGCACATCTAGACGCAGCGGCCCGGCACGCGGCCAAAGCAGCGGAACATCGCCTAGCCGCGAGTGAGTACCGGAAGGACACGCCGGCACATGCGCAGGCCGAGTGGCAAACGGTCAGCGAACAGGATCGGAGACTGCGACGCAAGGGTATCCACACATCCGATGACCCGGCAGACATTGCCGAGTGGACCGCGCATCTGGTGCGGCACAAGGCCGCGTTGTCTGCACTCGGGGAGCGCGAGCCATGAGCGCGGATAATTGGACGCCAGCGGAGCGGGCCGAGCGGATCGCGGTCGTTGAATGGAACGCGGTCAATGCCGAATGCGAAAGACTACTGCGCGCTTGGGGGCCGGAACCGTCGCACCCGCAAGGCGCGTACTTACTGGATCGTAACGAGGATCGCAGACGGCGCGCAATTCTGGCGATCATGCGGCTGTCTGATCCGTCCGCAACGCTGGCCGATGTGCCCGTGCAATCGGGCCGCAATGAACTGATTAGCCTCCCTGCCGGCATTCAGTGGAACCGCTTTAAACGACTCTGACCGTATCTGTGACACGGCGCGCGCCGTGTCGTTGATCGTGCCGGGCATTCCGTCCGGCGCGTGTTTTATCTCATGAGGTAATTTATGTCATTTGATCGAAACGGATTGCAACGCATCGGCCCGGCCGCGCGGGGCAATCATAACTTGTGGATGTACAACACATCAGACGACACGCTCGCAACTATCGACGGTAGCGGATACATGTCCGCAGCCGCTGATGTTCTGAACGTGAAGGACTGGATTCTAGTCACTGCCAGCAATGGGCAGGGAATAAGCGTTGTCGCGTCTAACAATTACAACATTGCGGAAAATGCAGACGGCGGCGGCGCGACCATTGTGGACTTGAAACACACGCGCACCGGTACCGGCTTGCGTGGCGATCCATACGTGCAGACAAATACGCCCGCCGTGGTGGACTTGTCTAACGTGGTCGCAGTCGGGAGTGTGAATAGCGACTAGACCGCAGTGCAGAATCCTCGCCGCCGGAAACGATACCGGCGAGGCTTCGACAGTGCGGCCTGTCCCGGTACCCTCTTGACGTAGGCAGTTCGCGCGATCCTCGCGGAGTTTTATCCTCTCCGTGAGCCTTTGGCGGCGGGCTCTTCAGCTTCTCTCTGAAGGGCTCGCCGCTATTTTTCCTCTATCAACAAAAACCAATCACGGCACCGGTTCTCGGTAGTCGTTCAATCCCTCTTCGACTTTTAATCCTGCAACCTTCTCAGCGCTGCCGCGCCTAGCCCGGATTTGACTAATATTAGCGACTTTACAAATTTCTTGTAAACTCAATAATTCCCCTATAAACTCCCCTCATGAATCCAGTCGACAACCCTTTTGCGCCGGGAGCTGGCACCCAACCGCCTGAGCTAGCAGGCCGCGACGAGCTTCGCGAAACCATCCGAATTGCTGTCGAGCGGACACGCCGAGGGCTCGCCACCAAAAGCATTTTGATGGTTGGCCTCCGGGGCGTGGGAAAGACTGTTCTACTTGACCGCATGCGAGATGACGCGGAGGGTGCAGGCATCCATACCGTTCGCATCGAGGCTCCGGAAGAGCGGTCATTGCCTGCGTTACTCGCACCGGAACTGCGGCAGGAATTGCTTCGACTATCACGGAATGAGCAGACAAAGGAACTTGCGAAACGAGCGCTCCGGGGGCTGGCGGGTTTCGCTCGCGCTCTGAAGATCAAATACGCCGACATCGAGGTAGGGCTTGATTTCGACCCGGAGCCGGGACTTGCCGACAACGGGGATTTAGAGCGCGACCTTGCGGCCTTACTGGAGGTCGTAGGCGACGCTGCCAGAGATGCCGGCACCGCGCTGATCGTGTTCATTGACGAGCTTCAATATGTTGCGGAAGACGAGCTTGCGGCGCTCATCTCAGCACTGCATCGTACTGCGCAACGGCGTTTGCCAATTATGCTCGTCGGTGCGGGACTGCCTCAACTTCGAGGGCGCATGGGGCGTGCCAAGTCCTACGCGGAAAGGCTATTCGACTTTCCCGAAATCGGCGCACTTGGAGTTGCCGAAGCGAGGATTGCTATCAATAGACCAATCGAAGCGCGCGGCATTCAGATTGCCGAAGCGGCACTGCGGCAAATAGTCCGCGAGACTCACGGTTACCCATACTTTCTACAGGAATGGGGTAAGCATACTTGGGACACGGCCCGGGCGTCGCCGATCACTCTCGAAGACGTAAGAGTTGCCTCGCAATCGGCGGTTGCGGCGCTGGATGAAAGTTTCTTCCGCGTGCGCTTTGATCGGCTTACGCCTGTCGAAAGAAAATACCTTCGTGCAATGGCAGAGCTTGGACCCGGGCCGCATCGCTCCGGAGACATCGCCGGACTTCTAAAGCGAGGAGTCACATCACTCGGACCAACGCGCAGTCAGCTTATATCGAAGGGCATGGTTTGGAGCCCGAGCCACGGCGATACCGCGTTCACGGTTCCGCTATTTGATGAATTCATGAAGCGCGTTATTCCCGGTCACGACTGGCTGAATTAGGAACCCCGACCTAACCGGCCCGGAGAAATTCACAATGACAGACACCGAAGAGTTCAACCGGCTACAAAAGTCCCTCCGGGAGCTAGGTGTGGAGTCTCAGCAGGTTGTTTCTGCTGAGGCCTAGTCTGGAGGCAGGAGGCTGTCCTGCCAAGCTGGCGTGAGGGCGGTGCCAGTTGTAGCTGTGTAGCCAACGTGGCAGGGCGGCGATGCGCTGATGCGATCGGCTGTAAGCTCGGGCATAAGCCCATTCACGCAGCGCACTTTGGATGAAGCGCTCCGCCTTGCCGTTGGTCTTGGGCGTGTAGGGCTTGGTGAACAGATGGCGTAGTCCGAGCGCGCGGCAAGTGTGGGCAAAGACCCGGCCGCGGTAACAGCTGCCATTGTCGGTCATGATCTCCTTCACCGTGACTCCCAGGCCCGCGTAGTAGGCCACCGCAGCACGCAGGAACGCGCTGGCACTGTGCGCTTGCTCATCCGCCAGTACCTGGCTGTAGGCCACGCGCGAAGCATCGTCGATGGCCACGTGTACGAAGTCCCAACCCGAGCCCTCGGCCCGATCGCGCCGGTCGCCGGTGATGCGATGCCCGATCCGCATGATGCGACCGAGCTTTTTCACGTCCAGATGCAACAGCTCTCCGGGCCTTGCACGCTCGTAACGCACCACCGGTGGCGGCGGCTCGAGCTGGCTGAGCCGGCTCAGTCCCGCCCGGGCGCAGATCCGTGCCACCGTCGCCCGCGAGAGCCCGAGCTGCTGCGCGATGGTTAGCAACGTCAGGCGTTGGCGCCGCAGCGCCACTACCGCCAGTTCCAGCTCCCGCACCGTCGCGGCAGGGCTGCGCCGCGGCCTGGAGGATCGATCCTCCAGGCCGCGCAACCCCTCAGCCTGATAGCGCCGGAACCACTTGTTCACCGTCTGTACCGATATTCCAAGCTGCGCAGCCACTTGCGCCCTGGCTTGCCTCTTCAGCACCCGATCGATCAGCAGCCCTCGACAGAAAACTGTCAGCCGAGCATTCTTATGCACGTCCATTCGGGACTCCTTTGTCACTTGAGGCCTGGTAACCACAAGCTTCATCGGAGACCCCCGAATGGGCAACTACTTAACCAGGAATAACGTCCTGAGACTTCACACCTAGGCGGCGCCGATGTTGAAGATCACTGCTTCGGCGACAACGAACCCGATCGCCAGGGTCAGTTGAGCAATGCGGGTGATGACGTGGTTGAAGTCCATGATGCGTGTACTCCTGGGTGAGATTTCGATGGGCGTACGAT
>DATFUG010000014.1:0-2784 GCA_035261025.1 Steroidobacteraceae bacterium
AAGCTGGCAAAACAGGGTACGCGCAGCGAGGATGTATTCTCGCAGCTGGGCGAGGCCAAGGTCGGGCAGGTGGCCCTCCTGATCAAGACCGATGTGCAGGGCAGTGCCGAGGCCCTGCGCGACTCGCTCAACAAGCTGTCAACCGATGAGGTCGCGGTGCAGATCATTGCCAGTGGTGTCGGGGGCATTACCGCCTCGGACGTCCAGCTGGCGGCCGCCTCGAAGGCTCGTGTGATCGGCTTCAACGTGCGCGCCGACAGCGGCGCGCGCGAGGCGGTCAAGGAAACCGGGGTCGAGATCCGCTACTACAGCATCATTTACGAAGCCATCGATGATGTGAAGCAGCTCATGAGCGGGTTGCTGGCGCCCGAGATCAAGGAGACGATCGTCGGCGTGGCGCAGGTCCGTGAGGTCTTCCGCTCCAGCAAGTTCGGCGTGGTCGCGGGCTGCCTGGTAACGGAAGGCGCGGTCAAGCGCAACAATCCGATCCGCGTCCTGCGCGACAACGTGGTGATATTCGAAGGCGCGCTGGAATCGCTCCGTCGCTTCAAGGACGATGTGGCCGAGGTGCGGGCCGGCACCGAATGTGGCATCGGCGTGAAGAATTACCAGGACGTGCGGGCCAACGACCAGATCGAGTGCTACTCGCGCACCGAAATCATCCGCACCATCCAGTAGGACGCATGCCGCAGCGCACCTCACGTCACCAGCGCATCGAGGCGCAGATGCAGCGCACGCTGGCGGAACTGGTGCCGCGGACGGTGAAGGATCCGCGCGTCGGCAAACTGACTATCACCGCGGTGTCCTTGCTCGAGGACCTGAGCGCGGCGCGGGTGTGGTTCCTGCCTTTCGGGAAGGACCGCGTGGCGGAGGAGCAGCTCTCCGGGCTGAAGAGCGCCGCTGGTTTCCTGCGCGGCGAAGTGGCGCGCCAGCTGGGGTTGCGTCACGCCCCGAAACTGGAGTTTCTGCTCGACACGACGCTCGAGCGGGCGCAATCACTGACAGAGCTGATCAACACGGCGGTAAACAGCGACCGGCAGCGATGAGTCCGGGAGCGCCTGCGCCCTGCGGGATCCTGCTGCTCGACAAACCCCGCGGGCTTTCATCGAATGCGGCGCTGCAACGTGTACGCACACACCTGGGGCGCCCGAAGGCTGGTCACACGGGAAGCCTGGATCCGCTGGCGACCGGCATGCTGCCGATCTGCATCGGCGAAGCCACCAAGCTGGCCGGCGAGCTGCTGAGCGGGACCAAGGCTTACACGGTGGAGCTGCGGCTCGGCGCGCGGACCGAGACCGGCGACGAGGAAGGCCAGGTGGTCGAGCGCTGCTCGGTACCGACGCTGAACCCGGAGTCAATCGAATCGGCGCTGCAGGGCCTGCGCGGAGCGCAGCAACAGGTCCCACCAATGTATTCAGCGCTCAAGCAGGACGGCGTGCCGCTGTACCGATTGGCGCGCCAGGGCGTGTCCGTGGAGCGGGCCGCCCGCAGCATCGAGATCTATGCCCTGGAGCTGCTGGGATTTGCCGACGATCTGGTGAAGCTGCGGGTGGAATGCTCCAAGGGCACTTATGTCCGAACGCTGGTGGAACAGGTGGGGATCGGACTTGGGAGCTGTGCGCACGTGAGTACTCTGCGCCGGGACTTTGTGGAGCCCTTCAGGAACGAAGCCATGGTGAGCCTCGATGCGCTGCTGCAGACGCCGGCGCCGGCACTCATTCCGGCCGATCGGGCGGTGGCGCAGCTGCCCGAGCTGCATCTGAACGCGGCGCAGGCCCGCGCCATCTGCTTCGGCCAGGCGGCGCTCATCGCGGGTGCCCCGCTGGGACGGTTCCGTCTCTACGAGGAAGCCGGTCGATTCATGGGTCTGGGCGCGAGTGCCGAGAGCGGACAGGTCTGCGCGCTCCGGTTGTTTGCGCTGGACCGGCGCGACCGTAACTGACTGTTCTGCTTGAGGGTTGGGCAAGGCCTCGTTACAATGCCCGGCTTCAAATTAGGGTCAATATTCAGATCGAGGGTTTCCACGCAATGGCTCTGTCCACGGAAAAGAAAGGCGACGTGCTCGCCAAGTTCCGCCGCAGTCCGAAAGACACCGGATCGGCGGAAGTTCAGGTCGCGCTCCTGTCCGAGCGCATCAACGGCTTGGGTGAACATTTCAACGCTCACAAGGCCGATCACTCTTCGCGCCGCGGTCTGGTCCGCATGGTGAATCAGCGTCGCAAGCTTCTGGATTACCTGAAGGCCACGAAACCGGCAAGTTACCAGCAGGTCGTCGAAACCCTGGGACTGCGGCGCTAGTGCGCCGTCAGCGACGCGCGCGGCGCCGCGCCGTCTCCAGCATCCCACTTCTCCGAACTTCCGAGGGTTGAAGCGTGACTGTCTTCAAGAAATCTTTTGCATTTGGACCCCACACCGTAACGATTGAAACCGGCGCCCTGGCCCGCCAGGCCAATGGCGCGGTGCTCGTGACTATGGGCGACACCGTCGTGCTGGTCACGGCCTGCGCCGAAGCGCAGCCGCGCCCCGGGCGCGATTTTTTCCCGCTGACGGTCAATTATCAGGAAAAGACCTACGCCGCGGGCCGCATCCCGGGCGGGTTCTTCCGCCGCGAAGGGCGCCCCACGGAGCGCGAGACGCTGACCTCCCGCCTGATCGACCGGCCGATCCGCCCGCTGTTTCCGGAAAGTTTTCTCAATGATGTGCAGGTCGTCGCGACGGTGCTGTCGCTCGATCCTGAAATTCACGCCGATGTGCCCTCGATGCTGGGCGCTTCTGCCGCGCTGT
>DATFUG010000015.1:0-7535 GCA_035261025.1 Steroidobacteraceae bacterium
GCGTGTTGCGTGGCCTGCTGCGCGACTACGGCTACGAGGAGCTGCGCATCCCGGTCGTGGAGCATACCGAGCTCTTCCAGCGCTCCATCGGTGAGTACACCGACATCGTCGAGAAGGAGATGTACACCTTCGAGGATTCCGGCGGCGACAGCCTCACGCTGCGCCCGGAGGCGACGGCCGGCATCGTGCGCGCGGTGATCACCAATGGCCTGCTGCGCGGCGCACGCCTGAAACTGTGGACCGCGGGTCCGATGTTCCGCCATGAGCGGCCGCAGAAGGGGCGCTTCCGGGAGTTCTACCAGTTCAGCGTGGAGGCCATCGGCTACGCCGGTCCGGACATCGATGCCGAATTGATTGCACTGAGCGCACGACTGTGGCGCCGGCTCGGCATTTCGCGCGTGCGCTTGCTGCTCAATTCCCTTGGCACCGCGGCGGCGCGCGAGAGTTATCGGGCGGCACTGCGCAGCTACTTCGAGGCGCACGCGGAGATCCTCGATGCGGACAGCCGCCGGCGCCTGCAGGGCAATCCGCTGCGCATCCTCGACAGCAAGAACCCGGCGATGCAGGCCCTGATCCAGGGCGCTCCGGTCCTCAGCGACCATCTCGACGGGGAATCACGCGCGCATTTCACCGGCCTGTGCGCGCTGCTCGATGCCATAAAGATCCCCTACACGATCAACCCACGGCTGGTACGCGGACTCGACTATTATTCGCACACGGTATTCGAGTGGGTCACCGACGCCCTGGGGGCGCAGGACGCGATCTGCGCCGGCGGCCGCTACGATGGGCTGATCGACCAGCTGGGGGGCGAGGCGACGCCAGGGATCGGATTCGCGCTGGGCCAGGAGCGGGTGGTCGATCTGATCATGCAGGCAGGCTCCACCCCGGCGCCGGTACCGCCGGCGGTGTATCTGATTGCCAGCGGAGCACGTGCCGAAGCGGCGGCCCTGGCGCTGGCAGAAGCGCTGCGGGAAGCCTTGCCCGGGCAGGGCGTGCAGATGAATCTGGGGGGCGGTAACTACAAGGCGCAGTTCCGCCGCGCGGACCGGAGCGGCGCCTGCCTGGCGTTGATCCTGGGGGATGCGGAACTCGACCGCGGCGTGGTGGCATTGAAACCATTGCGCCGCGAGGCGGGTCAGATCGAATGCGCACCCGGGGAACTGCCGGATCGGGTGCGACGGATGCTGGAGGAGGAATCGTGGACGAGTATCTGAATGAACAGGAACAGTGGGAGCTGGTGCGCAGGTGGTTGCGCGAGAACGGTCCGTGGCTGATCGCCGGAGTCGCGCTGGCGGCTTTCGGCGTATGGGGCTGGAAAGCCTGGCAGGCACGCCAGGAGACGCGGCTGCTTGCAGCCAGCAGCCAGTACGAACAGCTGGTCGCGGCGTTTGCGAAGAATGACATGCCCACCGTTATTTCACTGGCCGACAAGCTGGCCGCCGAGTATCCGCACACGGGATACGCCGAGCATGGCGAACTCACGGCCGCGCGACTCCAGGTCGAAAACAATCAGCTGCCCGCGGCGCTCACGCGGCTGCAGCAGATCATGGCGGCAACGAAAGACCACGAGCTGGCGCTCGTGGTGCGGCTGCGGATTGCGCGCCTGCAGATCGGGCTGGGCAAGGCCGACGAGGCCCTGGCCACGCTGGCTGCAGCCGAGCCCGGCGCCTTCGCCGGCCGCTACGCGGAAGTGCGCGGTGACGCCCTGTGGGCGAAGGGCGACCGGCCCGGCGCGCTCAAGGCCTACAAGGAAGCGCAGGCCGCGCTCGCGGGCGCACCCGGAGGGGATTTGCTGGCCCTGAAGATCGGGTCTCCATGATCGCGCGCCATGCCCTCCTGATCGCCGTCGTCGTCGCTCTGGGCACGCTCGGTGGCTGCTCGCATTCGAAGTCCAAGACCAAGCCCGACAAGCCGATGGTGCTCGTGCCCATCAAGGCCCAGTTCGCGCCGCGGCGGGTGTGGAGCGCCAGCCTCGGCAAGTCCGAGCCGAAGCTGCGCTTAGGGCTCGCTCCTGCCGTCGACGGGAATCGCGTCTATGGGGCCAGTCCGCACGGCGATGTGGTGGCGCTCGATCTGGCCACGGGCCGGTCAATCTGGCGGCACCACTTCAAGCAGACCTTCTCGGGCGGACCCGGGGCGGGGAACGGGCTGGTGCTCATCGGCACCAGCGGCGGCACGATGCTCGCTCTGGGCGCCGGCGACGGCGCTGAACGCTGGCGCGTCCAGCTCAATTCGGAACTGCTCGCTGCGGCCGCGGTGGCCGGGGACCTGGTCGTCGTGCGCACCGTGGATGGCAAACTCTACGGGCTCAATGCGGCGGACGGGCAGCAGCGCTGGGTGACCGATCAACAGGTGCCGCGGCTCTCGCTGCGCGGCACGAGCGCACCGGTCATCGCGGGCGAGCTGGCGATCTCGGGTTTCGACAACGGCCGTCTCATGGCCGTATCGCTGGCGAGCGGCAATACGGCCTGGGATGTGGCCGTGGGCCAGGCGCGCGGCAGCAGCGAGCTGCAGCGACTGATCGACATCGATGGTCTGCCGGTGATCGACGGCGATGACCTGTTCGCGGTCGCTTTCCAGGGCCGCGCGGTGCGCCTGACGCGCGATACCGGGCACGAGATCTGGTCGCATGAGATCTCGAGCTACCGCGGAATCGCCGCCGACGCCGTCGGCGTGTACGTGACGACCGCCGAAGGGGCAGTGGTGCGGCTCGATCGCGCCAGTGGCGCGGAGCGCTGGCGCCAGGAAGCCCTGCTGCGGCGCATGCTGACCGCCCCGGTCATCCAGGGCAAGAATGTCGTGGTCGCGGACATCCAGGGCGTGATCCACTGGCTGAGCGTCGAGGATGGTTCGTTCCGGGCGCGGGCCAGCAGTGGCTCGCGCGTCAGCGCGGCGCCCCTGGTGAGCGGCAATCTGCTCCTGGTCCAGACCGACAAGGGAGTGATCGAGGCCTGGCGCACGCCGGGAAGTTAGTCCGCCATGCTCCCGGTGGTGGCCATCGTGGGCCGGCCCAATGTGGGCAAGTCCACGCTATTCAATGCGCTGACCCGCACGCGCGATGCGATTACCGCCGACGTTCCGGGCGTCACGCGTGACCGGCAGTACGGCTACGCGCGCATCGGCGCCGTGCCCTGCGTGCTCATCGACACTGGCGGGCTGGTTGACAAGCCCAGCGGCATCGCGGCGCAGATGCGAGTGCAGACTGAGAAGGCGGTGGCCGAGTGCGATCGCATCATTTTTCTCGCCGATGCGCGCGCCGGGCTGACCGCCCAGGACCGGCAGATTGCCGGCGAGCTGCGGCGCGCGGGCAAGCCGGTCACGCTGGCGATCAACAAGTCCGAGGGCCTGGACGGGGACATGGTGGCCGCCGACTTCCAGGTGCTGGGAATCGGTGCGCCGCAGTCCATCTCGGCCGTGCACGGCCAGGGATGCCGCGAACTCATCGACACGGTGCTGGAAGGGCTGATTCCGGGCCCCGGGCCGGCCGATGACACCAGCGCCATCCGCGTTGCGATCATCGGCCGGCCGAATGTCGGCAAGTCGACCCTGGTCAACCGCCTGCTGGGCGAGGAACGCGTCATCGCCGGGGAGGAACCCGGCACCACCCGCGATTCCATCATGGTGCCCTTCCAGCGCGATGGCCGTGATTTCCTGCTCGTCGACACGGCGGGCGTGCGCCGCCGCTCGAAGGTCGATGACGCGATCGAGCGGGCCAGCGTGGCGCGTACCCTGCAGGCGATCGCCGAGGCGCACGCGGTCGTGATGGTGCTCGACGCGCATGACAACGTCGGGGAGCAGGACGCCAGCGTACTGGGCCAGGCTCTCGAGCGCGGCCGCGTGCTGCTGATCGCGATCAACAAGTGGGACGGCATCCCGCCCGAACAGCGCGACGAGATTCGCCGGCAGCTGTCCCTGAAGCTCGACTTCGTGCCCTACGCACCCCAGCATTTCATCTCGGCCCGGCACGGGACCGGGGTGGGCGAACTGGCGCGCGATGTGGTGCGCGGCTACGACGCGGCGATGCGCGCGATGGCGACGCCGGCGCTCACTAAAGTGCTCGAAAAGGCCATCGAGGCGCACCAGCCGCCGCTGGTGAAAGGCCGGCGGATCAAGCTGCGCTACGCGCACCAGGGCGGGCGCAACCCGCCGCGCATCATCATCCACGGCAACCAGACGGTGGCGGTGCCGGATTCCTACCGGCGCTATCTCGCCAACGTGTATCGCGACGCCTTCGACCTGTATGCGACGCCGGTCGCCGTGGACTTCCGCACCGACGCCAACCCCTATGATCGGCTCAAGGCCGGGAAGCGGCGGGCGCGGCCCGCAGGAACAATGCCGGGTCGACGAAGGCGCGGTTAAGGGCCACGCCGAAGTGCAGGTGCGGGCCCGTGACGCGGCCGGTGGCGCCAACGGCGCCGAGCGCCTCTCCGCGGGCCAGGTGCTGGCCCGGATGCACGCCGATGCTCGAGAGGTGGCAGTACATGGTGATCAGCCCTGCGCCGTGATCGATGAGCACCGTGTTGCCGTTGAAGAAATAATCGCCCACGTCGATGACCACGCCCTGCGCCGCCGCGACCACGGTAGCGCCCAGCGGGGCGCCGATGTCCATGCCGCTGTGCGGATCGCGTGCCTCGCCATTGAAGAGGCGTCGCAGACCGAAGGAACTGGAGCGCGCGCCGGCCACGGGCGGGCGCAGCCGCAGCGTGGACGGTGTCTGCGCTGAGAAGGTGGCGAGCGCTGCCCGGAGGTGCTCGCGCTCGCCGGTGACGCGCTCCAGGTCGGCCGCCGAGAGGTCCACTTGCGCGGGCGGCACTGTGAGGCGCTGCGTGCGGTAATGCGCTGGCCTCACCTCGAAAGTCAGCCGGGTTGCCGAGCTGGCCGGATCGCCGATGTCGATGGCCGCCACCCCCGGCGCCTGCGACAGCGGGATGCCGACGATGGCCACCCAATCCGCACCTTGCGGTAGCACCATGACCGGCGCCTCGCCGAAGAGCGCCCGGGGCGTGGCCGGATCCTTGTCCGTGGCGGGTAACGCCGCAATATGCAACACCGCCACGCCGCCTGGCACGGGGCGATTTTGGGGCAGGAATGCGGCTTGCGGGGTTGAAGCCGTGGCGCTGGCCGCGCCGAGCACGGAAGCCAGCAGCGTCGGCCACCCGCGCCTCAAGACTTGCGGCTTCCTGTGACGCGGGCGAGGACGGTGCCGTCCGCGAAGCGCGCCTCGATATCCTCGTCCACTCGCAGCTCGGAGGCGAGGCGCACGGGCCGTTCACCGCCGCTGCGCGAGACCATCGCGAAGCCCCGCTCCAGGGGCGCCAGCGGATTGAGCGCATTCAGGGCCTGAGTCGCCAGCTTCACACGCGAGTCAAGCTGGCGCAGCCAGACCCTGATCGCGCGCTGCAGGCGCAGCTCGAGTTCATCGACGCGCTGCGCATGCTGAGCCAGTCTGGCACCGGGATGCGCGCGCTGCAGCCGTTCGCGCTGGGCGCGCAGCCGGGCGCTCGCTTCCTGGAGCTGGCGGCGCGCGGCGTTGCCGAAGCGCGCGGCCAGCTGCGCGAGCCGCTGCAGCCAGACGTGACGGTCCGGCACGACCAGCTGGGCGGCGGCGGTGGGCGTCGGGGCTCGCACATCGGCCGCGAAATCAGCGATCGTCACGTCCGTTTCGTGGCCGATGCCCGCCACCACGGGGATCGCGCAGCGCGCCAGAGCGCGGGCGACCCGCTCGTCGTTGAAGGCCCAGAGGTCCTCGAGTGACCCGCCTCCGCGCGCCAGGATCAGCACCTGGCATTCGGCGCGCTCGCTCGCCAGGTCGAGCGCCGCAGCGATGGCCGGAGCCGCCGCCGCGCCCTGCACGGGCACCGGGTAGATCAGTACCAGCGCCGCCGGAAAGCGGTCCGCGAGCACACGCAGGATGTCGCGGATAGCCGCGCCGGTGGGGGAGGTGATGACGCCGACGCGCGCCGGGGCTGCCGGCAGGCTCCGCTTGCGCTCCACGGCGAAGAGGCCCTCGGCGCTGAGGCGTGCACGCAGCTGCTCGAAGGCGAGCTGCAGGGCGCCGGTTCCGGCATCCTCGAGCTGCTCGACCAGCAGCTGATAGTCACCGCGGGGCTCGTAGAGACTGACCCGCCCGCGCGCCATCACCAGCTGACCCTCGCGTGGCGTGAATGGCGCCAGGACATTGCGCTGGCGGAACATGGCGCAGCGCAGCTGCGCGTCGCGATCCTTGAGCGAGAAATACCAGTGCCCCGAGCCGGGCCGCGAGTAGTTCGAGACCTCGCCCTGCACCCAGATCGTCCCGAGGCCCGACTCCAGCAGCAGCCGCGCTTCGCGATTGAGGCGCCCCACGCTGTAGACGTCTCGAATCGTGGGGTCGGCCGCCGTGCGCATAGGGCATTTTAACCTTAATTGCAATTTCGGCAGTGGTTCGGGTTTACCGGCGAGCCGGCGGTGAGTACAATGGCGCGCTTCTTTCTGGGACGCCCACGCATGCGAATTCTCGAGGAAGCACTCACCTTCGATGACGTACTGCTGGTGCCCGCGCGCTCCGATGTGCTGCCGCGCGAGGTCGACCTGTCGACCCAGCTCACGCGCCGCATCCGCATCGGCCTGCCGGTCATCTCGGCGGCCATGGACACCGTCACCGAAGCGCGCCTCGCGATCACCATGGCGCAGGAAGGCGGCATGGGCGTGATTCACAAGAACATGCCCATCGAGGCGCAGGCCCGCCAGGTCATGCACGTCAAGAAATTCGAGAGCGGCGTCATCGCCGATCCGATCACTGTCTCGCCCGATGCAACCATTCGCCAGGTGATCGAACTGACGCGCGCGCGCGGTATCTCGGGCGTGCCCGTCGTGAGTGGCAGCAAGGTCGTCGGCATCGTCACGCACCGCGACCTGCGATTCGAGCGCCAGCTCGACGCGCCGGTCTCGACGGTCATGACACCCAAGGCGCGGCTGGTCACGGTGCGCGAGGGGGCGCCCAAGGAGGAAGTGCAGCACCTGCTGCACAAGCATCGCATCGAGAAAGTGCTGGTGGTCGGTGCCGGCGACGAGCTGCGCGGCATGATCACCGTCAAGGATTTCCAGAAAGCCACGGAATTTCCGCGCGCCAGCAAGGATGGCACCGGCCGCCTGCGCGCCGGCGCCGCCGTCGGCACCGCTCCCGACACGCTCGATCGGGTCGCCGCGCTGCGCGAAGCGGGGGTCGATGTCATCGTCGTGGACACTTCCCACGGTCACTCGCGTGGCGTGCTCGAGATGATCGCGCGATTGAAGGAGCGGTGGGGTGATCTTGAAATTGTTGCCGGCAACGTCGTCACGCGCGAGGGGGCGCTCGATCTGGTGAGCGCGGGCGCCGATGGCGTCAAGGTGGGCATCGGCCCTGGCTCGATCTGCACCACGCGCGTGGTGGCCGGCGTCGGCGTGCCGCAGATCACCGCGGTGGCAAATGTCGCGGAGGCGCTGGCGGCCAAGGGCGTTCCGCTCATCGCCGACGGCGGCATCCGTTACTCGGGCGACCTCGCCAAGGCGATCGC